>NC_020291.1:0-147500 GCF_000340885.1 Clostridium saccharoperbutylacetonicum N1-4(HMT)
ACATAATTGTCAATAATATAGAAATGTTTATAACATGTTGATAAACTGTACATAATATCCTAAAAAATTTTTTTTATTAAAATTTATTGGAGGAATAAGAATGGATGCCGATCTAAAAAACTTGTGGGATAAAACTTTAGATATTATAAAAAGCGAATTAAGTGAGGTTAGCTTTAATACTTGGATTAAAAGTTGCGAACCCCTATCTATTTCTTCAGATACACTTAAGATAAGCGTTCCAAATTCCTTTACTCAAGACATCTTAGACAAGCGATACAAAGTTCTAGTTGCAAACTCAATAAAAGCAGTGTGTTCAAAATTATATACAATTGAATTTATCATAATGTCTGATAATTACGATAAGGAAGACGATAAAGCAAATCCTACCAATAATAAAACTTCAAAATCAATTATTGTAAATGATGAAATGTCTTCAACTTTAAATCCCAAGTACACATTTAATTCTTTTGTAATAGGTAACAGTAATAGATTTGCTCATGCAGCATCATTAGCAGTAGCTGAATCTCCTGCAAAAGCTTATAATCCATTATTTATATATGGTGGTGTTGGACTTGGAAAAACTCATCTAATGCATGCTATAGGTCACTATATTTTGGAAGGAAATCCTAATGCAAAAGTTGTTTATGTTTCTTCTGAAAAGTTTACTAATGAATTAATTAATGCTATTAAAGATGATAAAAATGAAGAATTCAGAAATAAATACAGAAATGTTGATATTTTGCTTATAGATGACATTCAATTTATTGCTGGAAAAGAACGTACTCAGGAAGAATTTTTCCATACCTTTAATGCACTACATGATGCTAATAAACAAATTATATTATCATCAGATAGACCACCAAAAGAAATTCCAACATTAGAAGACAGATTGCGTTCTAGATTTGAATGGGGATTAATCGCAGATATTCAAGTTCCAGATTTTGAAACTAGGATGGCGATTTTAAAAAAGAAAGCTGATGTTGAAAACTTAAATGTAGCTAATGAAGTAATGGGCTATATTGCTACAAAAATAAAATCAAATATAAGGGAACTTGAAGGAGCATTAATAAGAATAATTGCATATTCTTCACTAACAAATAGAGAAGTTACTGTGGATTTAGCTTCTGAAGCTCTAAAAGATATAATATCTAAAAAACAAGGAAAACATGTAACTATTGATTTAATTCAAGATGTAGTATCTAGTTACTTTAATTTACGTGTAGAAGATTTAAAATCACAGAGAAGAACTAGAAATGTTGCATATCCAAGACAAATTGCAATGTATTTAAGCAGAAAATTAACAGATATGTCTTTACCCAAAATAGGAGAAGAATTTGGTGGACGAGATCATACCACAGTAATACACGCATATGAAAAAATATCTGAAAACTTAAAAACAGATGATTCATTACAACACACTGTTAATGATATCACAAAAAAGCTGACTCAAAATTAATCCACATCTGTATATAATAATTCAATCATAACTTGTGGATAATATTTTTGTGGCAATAATATTATGTAACTTGTGGATAACCAGTTGAATTTGTTACTGATTTATCCACAATATTTTTGAATGCAATTTTGTTGATATAACAAGGTTAGAACTAGTTATCAACAAATTAACAGCCCCTACTACTATTATTACTATAAAAATATTAATCTATATCTATTTATTATCTTTAAATTTCATGTTAATAAATAAGGAGGATTCAAAATGATTTTTACATGTGAAAAGCAAAAAATATTAGAAGGTATTTCTATCGTACAAAAGGCTATAACAGGCAAATCAACTATGCCTATACTAGAAGGAATATATATAAAAGCCAAAGGATCAACATTAACACTTATTGCTTCAGATATGGATGTTAGTATTCAAACATTAGTAGATGCAACAGTTATAGAAGAAGGTAGCATTGTTATTGATGCTAAAATATTTGGAGAAATAATAAGGAAATTACCAAATTCAAGCATAAAAATTGAGATTATTGAAAATCAATTACTAAAAATTACTTGTGAAAAATCTGTATTTGACGTAGTTTATATGAATTCAAATGAATTTCCAGAATTACCTCAAATAAATGAGCAATTAAAAATATCAGTAAATCAAAATATCTTAAAAAACATGATAAAAGGTACATCTTTTGCTATTGCGCAAGAAGAAACTAGACCTATACTTCAAGGAATTTTATTTGAAGTACAGAATAAAACATTAAATTTAGTAGCTCTTGATGGGTATAGACTAGCTATAAAAAGTGAGTTTTTAGATAATGATATGGATATAGACGTTGTTATCCCTGGGAAAACATTGATTGAAGTATCTAAGATATTAGAAGATATTGATGAGATTGTAGATATAACATTTACAAATAATCATATACTATTTAATTTGGAAAAAACTAAAATAATATCTAGACTATTAGAAGGTAAATTTATTAATTATAATTCTTTATTACCACAAGAACATAAATTATTTGTAAATGTAAATAGGCAAGAATTACAGAATGCAATAGAAAGAGCATCTTTAATGGCCAAGGATGGCAATACTAATTTAATAAGACTAGATATACAGCAAGATAATCTAATAATAACATCTAATTCTCAATTGGGAAAAGTACGAGAAGAAATATCGATAAAATTGCAAGGAGAAGGAATTCAAATTGCATTTAATTCGAAATACTTATTGGATGTATTAAAAAACATGGAACAAAATGAAGTTGTTATGAAAATGACATCAGGAATAAGTCCATGCGTAATTGAAGAAGAAAATAATGAAAATGCTAAATATTTAGTATTACCTGTAAGATTAATGAGATAGGAGGATAAATATTATTATTAATATTTATACAATAAAATGAATAAAGTAAAAATTGATACTGAAAATATAAAATTAGATGCCTTTTTAAAATGGGCTGGGATAGCTTCTTCTGGGTCAGAAGCTAAATTTTATATACAAGATGGATTAGTAAAGGTTAATCAAGAGATTTGCATTCAAAGAGGAAAAAAATTAAAAATTGGAGATGTAATAACTTTTGATGACTCAGATTATGAAATTATATGAGATGATTATTAAAAATAATAAATAAACTGTTATTTTATTATATATGATATAATTATTATAGGTGTATTTTTATGTATGTTAAAAACATAAGTTTGCTTAATTATCGAAATTATGAAAATCTAAATATACAATTAATTAAAAATGTTAATGTTTTTGTAGGTGACAATGCTCAAGGAAAAACTAACATTTTGGAAGCTATTTATTATAGTGCATTTGCAAAATCACATAGAACTTCAAAAGATAAGGAACTGATAAATTGGAAGAAGGATAACGCTTATATTAGTTTACTTGTAGGAAAGAATAGATTAGATAAAAAAATAGATATAAACATTTTAAGAGATGGAAAAAAGGCTATTAAAGTAAATAATATTAAAGTAAATAAGATAGGTGAATTATTTGGAACCTTTAACGTTGTAATGTTTTCTCCAGAAGATTTAAAAGTAATAAAGGAATCTCCTACTATTAGAAGACGAATGCTAGATATGGAGTTATCTCAAATTAATCCAAAATATTATTTTAATTTAGTTCAATATAATAAAGTATTAAATGAGCGTAATATTATATTAAAAAGTAAAATATTTAATCAAGATATTTTAGAAGTATATGATATGCAATTAATTGAATATGCTGATTATATTGTTTCAAAAAGGTTAGAATATATAGATAAGATAAACTTTTTTGGTGATGAAATCCATAAAGAAATAACATCTAGTAAGGAAAAAATTGAATTTAAATATAATTGTACTGTGAATTTGGAGAACTTTAAGGATAATTATTTACAAAAACTAAAAGCTAATGTTTTAAAAGACAGGGAAAGAGGATTAACTTCAGTAGGTCCTCATAGAGATGACTTTAGTGTATTTATAAATTCCATAGATACCAAAATATTTGGATCTCAAGGTCAACAAAGAACATCAATTTTAACTATGAAGTTTTCATCTTTAAAAATAATAAAACAAATAACTGGAGAATATCCAGTCTTATTATTAGATGATGTTCTATCTGAACTTGATTCAAGTAGAAAGAGATATATACTAAGTTCAATAAATGATATACAGACAGTAATCACATGTACTGGTGTCGAAGATTTAAATGATTATTTAGATGAAAAAGTTAAGATTTTTACAGTATCAAATGGTAAAGTTTTAAATTAAAGGAGGAATATTTAGTGTTTTTACATTTGGGTGAAAATGTTGTAGTTCCTATTAAAGATATAATTGGAATATTCGATCTTCAAAATACAATGTATAGCTCTGATACAATACAATTTTTGAGATTAGCAGAAGAAGATGGTTTTGTAGAACGCATTACTGATGAAACACCAAAATCATTTATTATTGCAGAAGTTGATAATAAGAGTAAGATATACCTTTCACCAATTTCATCAACAACATTAACAAAAAGAACTGATATAGAATATAGTTCTTAATTTTATAATTAATAATAATTTTAATATTTATTAAGTTTAGGAGGAGTCTGATTTGGAACAAAATAATAATAAGTATGATGAAAATCAGATACAAGTTCTTGAAGGATTAGAAGCAGTAAGAAAAAGACCAGGTATGTATATTGGAAGTACTAGTTCAAGAGGGCTTCATCATTTAGTTTACGAAATAGTTGATAATAGTATTGACGAAGCATTGGCAGGATTTTGTAAGAAAATAGAAGTCAACATTAACGAAGACAATTCAATTACAGTAAGCGATGATGGTAGAGGAATGCCAGTTGGGATGCACCCTAAAATGGGTAAATCTACAGTTGAAGTTATAATGACAATATTACATGCTGGTGGTAAATTTGGCGGTGGTGGATATAAGGTTTCTGGAGGACTTCATGGGGTTGGTGCATCTGTAGTTAATGCTCTTTCAGAAGATTGTACAGTTACAGTCAAAAGAGACGGTCATGTATGGCAACAAAAATACAGTAAAGGAAAAGTACTTACTGAGGTTGTAAAAATCGGTAATAGTGATCAAACTGGTACAGAAACTTATTTTAAACCTGATGCTGGAATTTTTGATGAAATTATATTTGATTTTGATGTATTAGCTCAAAGATTAAGGGAGTTAGCTTTTTTAAATAAAGGAATTTATATAGAGCTAATAGATAAAAGATATGATAAAAAAGAAACTTTTCATTACGAAGGTGGAATAAAATCATTTGTTAGCTATTTAAATAGAAACAAAGTACCACTTCATGAAGAACCAATATATATAGAGGGAGTAAAGGATAAAATAGCTGTTGAAATAGCACTTCAATACAATGATGGTTATACTGAAAATATTTTCTCTTTTGCAAACAATATAGATACTGTTGAAGGTGGTACACATTTAGTTGGTTTTAAAACAGCGCTAACAAGGGTTTTTAATGATTATGCAAAGAAGTTTGGACATATAAAGGAAAATGATAAAAATTTCACTGGTGATGATATAAGGGAAGGTCTTACAGCAGTAATATCAGTTAAAATTGAAGAACCACAATTTGAAGGGCAAACCAAGACAAAGCTAGGAAACAGTGAAGTTAGAGGAATAGTTGATTCGATTGCAGGTGAAAATATAGGGATATTCTTAGAGGAAAATCCTGCTGTTGGAAAGATGATTGTTGATAAAGCGCTGATGGCAGCAAGAGCAAGAGATGCAGCTAGAAAGGCAAGAGAATTAACAAGAAAATCTGTATTAGAAAGATCTGCATTACCCGGGAAATTAGCAGATTGTTCTTCAAAGGATCCTCGAGAATGTGAAATTTATATAGTCGAAGGAGATTCTGCCGGTGGGTCAGCTAAACAAGGCAGAAATAGAAAATTCCAGGCCATTTTACCACTAAGAGGTAAGATACTAAATGTTGAAAAACAGAGACTTGATAGGATATTGAATGCAGATACTATAAGATCTATGGTTACTGCATTTGGTGCTGGTATAGGAAATGATTTTGATGTGGAAAAAATTAGATATGATAGAATCATAATAATGACAGATGCCGATGTTGATGGAGCTCATATTAGAACATTGTTATTAACATTTTTCTATAGATACATGAAGCAATTAATAGATGATGGCCATGTATACATAGCTCAACCGCCACTATACAGAATTATTAAGAATAAAAAAGAGTATTATGCTTATAGTGATAAAGAATTAGAACAAGTATTACAAGAAGTAGGTGGAAAAGACAATTCTACTGATATTCAAAGATATAAAGGTCTTGGTGAAATGAATGCAATTCAATTATGGGATACAACAATGGATCCAGAAAAAAGAATTCTATTAAAAGTAAATGTAGAAGATGCTATGGCAGCAGATGAAATTTTTACTATATTAATGGGCGAAAAGGTTGAACCAAGAAAAGATTTTATACAACAAAATGCTAAATATGTTGTAAATTTAGACATTTAGTACTGATATGAGGTGAAGTACATGGATTTTAATGAGGGTAAAGTTGAACTTGTAGATATTAATAAAGAAATGAAACGATGCTATATAGATTATGCTATGAGCGTTATAGTAGGGCGTGCATTGCCAGATGTAAGGGATGGATTGAAGCCTGTACATAGAAGAATACTATATTCTTTACAGGGGTTAGGATTAACTCCTGATAAGGGCTATAGAAAATGTGCAAGAATAGTCGGTGAAGTTTTAGGTAAATATCATCCACATGGTGATACTTCTGTTTATGATGCATTAGTAAGAATGGCTCAAGATTTTTCTATGAGATATATGTTAGTAGATGGTCATGGAAATTTTGGATCAGTTGATGGTGATAGTGCTGCTGCTATGAGATATACAGAAGCAAAAATGAATAAGATAGCTGTAGAGATGTTAAGAGATATAAATAAAAATACAGTTGATTTTATGCCAAATTTTGATGGAGAAGAACAAGAACCAGTAGTTTTACCATCAAGATTTCCGAATCTCTTAGTTAATGGTTCATCAGGAATAGCAGTTGGAATGGCAACAAATATTCCACCGCATAATTTAGGAGAAATAATAGATGGAACTATAATGCTTATCGATAATCCAGAAGTTACGATATTAGATCTTATGACTAAAATCAAGGGGCCAGATTTTCCTACTGGAGCAACTATTATGGGCAAAGCAGGGATTAGAGCTGCTTATGAAACTGGAAGAGGTAAAGTGGTTGTTAGAGCTAATGCAGAAATTGAAGAGGAAAATGGAAGACATAAAATAGTTGTAACCGAAATACCATATATTGTAAATAAGGCGAAGCTTATAGAAAATATTGCAGACTTAGTAAAGGATAAGAAGATTACTGGAATATCAGATTTAAGAGATGAATCAGATAGAGAAGGTATGAGAATAGTAATAGAACTAAAAAGAGATGCTAATCCTAATGTAGTGCTAAATTTACTATATAAGCATACTAAGCTTCAAGATACATTTGGGATTATAATGTTAGCATTGGTTGACAATGAACCAAAGGTATTAAATTTAAAAGAAATATTAAGAAACTATATAGACTTCCAAAAAGAAGTCATAACAAGAAGAACAATATTTGAGTTAAATAAGGCAGAAGCTAGAGCTCATATACTTGAAGGATTAAAGATTGCATTAGACAATATAGATGAGGTTATAAGCATAATTAGAAATTCTAATACTAGTGAAATTGCTAGAGATACTTTGATAGAAAGATTTAATCTTTCAGAGAAGCAAGCTCAAGCTATATTAGATATGAGATTAAGAAGATTAACAGGTTTAGAAAGAGATAAGATTGAAGATGAATTAAATGAATTAATGAGGCAAATAGAATATTTAAATTCTATTTTAGCAAGTGAAGAAAAATTATTAGGAGTTATTAAAGATGAACTTCTAGAAATAAAAGCTAAGTATTCAGATGAAAGAAGAAGTAAAATAGAAAAAATTATAAATGAAATTGATATAGAAGATTTAATCCAAGAAGAAGATGTTGTTATAACATTAACTAGTTCAGGATATATAAAGAGAATTTCAGCTGATACTTATTCTTCACAAAGAAGAGGTGGAAAAGGAATTCAAGCAATGACAACAAAAGAAGATGATTTTGTTGAACATCTGATGATAACATCTACTCATTCTGATGTATTGTTCTTTACTAATAAGGGAAGAGTATATAAATTAAGAGCTTATGAAATTCCTGATGCTGGAAGACAAGCAAAGGGTACAAATTTAATAAACATTATAGCAATAGAGCCTGATGAAAAAATTCAAACAGTATTAACTGTAGCTGATGGAAAAAAAGAAGGATTTTTATTTATGGGTACTAAACAAGGAATTGTTAAGAAAACTCCAGTAAGTGAATTCAAAAACCTAAGAAAAAATGGATTAATTGCTATAAGCCTAAAAGATGGAGATGAGCTATTAAAAGTAAAGAACACATATGGAGATGCAAACATAATGATGGTAACTCAAAATGGTTATGCAGTTAAGTTTAACGAAAAAAATGTTAGACATATGGGAAGAACTGCATCTGGAGTTAAAGCTATTAACTTAAAAGAAGATGATGTAGCTGTATGTATGGATATAGCAGTTGATGGAGAAGAATTACTAGTAATAAGTGAAAATGGATATGGAAAAAGAACTCCTATTGAAGAATATAAACTTCAAAACAGAGGCGGCGTAGGATTAATAACTTATAAGATTAGTGAAAAGACTGGAAAACTTGTTGGAGCAACAATATGTAAAGTTGATGATGAATTAATGCTTATAAATTCTAGCGGTGTAGCTATTAGAATAAATGTAGCTGATATTTCAGTTACTAGCAGATCTGCAATGGGAGTAACATTAATGAGAACCAGTGATGATGAAAAAGTTGTTGCAATTGCTAAAATATTAGGTAGTGACGAATCAGAAGAAGATTCTATTAATGAAAGTGATGAAACTTCAGAAGAATAATATTAACTGAATTTTATATGAATAAGATTACTAACGATAAATTCAAATTTATCATTAGTAATCTTAATTTTTTGCAAGTTTAAACAATAAAATCTTAGTAAACAATGTCAAATGATCCTAGCGTATCATAGTTAGAAAAATAAAAGAAAAAGTAAATAAATAGAGAATAACTAATTTAAATTAATTTAATTGCAATATATTATGTAAAAACATATAAATATTATGTTAATATAAAACACGTCGCTAAGAGTGAAAGAACTTGAGAAAATTACGACTATAGCATATAGTGTTAACATTTTAAATACTATTAAAATGTTGTTGACAAAGCTAAAGTTAAGTGATATACTAGTGAAGTCGCTTGAGGGTGACAAAAACAAACAAAAGATTACAGCGAAAGCTGTAAGAAAGAAAATGGTCTTTGAAAATTGAACAGAATAAGATAAATATATTTAAGTAAACCAGCAATTTTTATTTGAGTAAGCTAAGATTAAACTTTTTATTGAGAGTTTGATCCTGGCTCAGGACGAACGCTGGCGGCGTGCTTAACACATGCAAGTCGAGCGATGAAGTTCCTTCGGGAATGGATTAGCGGCGGACGGGTGAGTAACACGTGGGTAACCTGCCTCATAGAGGGGAATAGCCTTTCGAAAGGAAGATTAATACCGCATAAGATTGTAGCACCGCATGGTGCAGCAATTAAAGGAGTAATCCGCTATGAGATGGACCCGCGTCGCATTAGCTAGTTGGTGAGGTAACGGCTCACCAAGGCGACGATGCGTAGCCGACCTGAGAGGGTGATCGGCCACATTGGGACTGAGACACGGCCCAGACTCCTACGGGAGGCAGCAGTGGGGAATATTGCACAATGGGGGAAACCCTGATGCAGCAACGCCGCGTGAGTGATGACGGTCTTCGGATTGTAAAGCTCTGTCTTCAGGGACGATAATGACGGTACCTGAGGAGGAAGCCACGGCTAACTACGTGCCAGCAGCCGCGGTAATACGTAGGTGGCAAGCGTTGTCCGGATTTACTGGGCGTAAAGGGAGCGTAGGTGGATATTTAAGTGGGATGTGAAATACTCGGGCTTAACCTGGGTGCTGCATTCCAAACTGGATATCTAGAGTGCAGGAGAGGAAAGTAGAATTCCTAGTGTAGCGGTGAAATGCGTAGAGATTAGGAAGAATACCAGTGGCGAAGGCGACTTTCTGGACTGTAACTGACACTGAGGCTCGAAAGCGTGGGGAGCAAACAGGATTAGATACCCTGGTAGTCCACGCCGTAAACGATGAATACTAGGTGTGGGGGTTGTCATGACCTCCGTGCCGCCGCTAACGCATTAAGTATTCCGCCTGGGGAGTACGGTCGCAAGATTAAAACTCAAAGGAATTGACGGGGGCCCGCACAAGCAGCGGAGCATGTGGTTTAATTCGAAGCAACGCGAAGAACCTTACCTAGACTTGACATCTCCTGAATTACTCTGTAATGGAGGAAGCCCTTCGGGGCAGGAAGACAGGTGGTGCATGGTTGTCGTCAGCTCGTGTCGTGAGATGTTGGGTTAAGTCCCGCAACGAGCGCAACCCTTATTGTTAGTTGCTACCATTTAGTTGAGCACTCTAGCGAGACTGCCCGGGTTAACCGGGAGGAAGGTGGGGATGACGTCAAATCATCATGCCCCTTATGTCTAGGGCTACACACGTGCTACAATGGCTGGTACAGAGAGATGCTAAACCGCGAGGTGGAGCCAAACTTTAAAACCAGTCTCAGTTCGGATTGTAGGCTGAAACTCGCCTACATGAAGCTGGAGTTGCTAGTAATCGCGAATCAGAATGTCGCGGTGAATACGTTCCCGGGCCTTGTACACACCGCCCGTCACACCATGAGAGTTGGCAATACCCAAAGTTCGTGAGCTAACGCGCAAGCGAGGCAGCGACCTAAGGTAGGGTCAGCGATTGGGGTGAAGTCGTAACAAGGTAGCCGTAGGAGAACCTGCGGCTGGATCACCTCCTTTCTATGGAGAAATCTAGATCAGCATGATGTCTGACTAGTACAGATACATTTATGTATCAAATTAAAATACTTACTCGACAGGTTGCTTAAAGTATTTGTTCTGTTCAATTTTGAAAGACTAGGTCTTTCAAAAGATATGGGGGTTTAGCTCAGTTGGGAGAGCACCTGCCTTGCACGCAGGGGGTCAAGGGTTCGAATCCCTTAATCTCCACCATTTGATTTAATTTAGTAATTGAATCAATTATTGTTCTTTGAAAATTGCACATAGATTTGATGTATAAAAAATACAACAAAGCCAAGAATATATATTCTTTGTGATATGACTAATAAATAGGTCAAGCTACAAAGGGCGTATGGTGAATGCCTTGGCATCAGGAGCCGATGAAGGACGCGATAAGCTGCGATAAGCTTCGGGTAGACGCACATAGTCAGAGATCCGAAGATTTCCGAATGAGGAAACTCACATGGGAAACCCCATGTATCATAAAGTGAATACATAGCTTTATGAAGGTAAACCCAGGGAACTGAAACATCTAAGTACCTGGAGGAAGAGAAAGAAAAATCGATTTTCTTAGTAGCGGCGAGCGAAAAGGAAAGAGCCCAAACCAGAGATTTATCTCTGGGGTTGCGGACAGAACATAACGTGAAATTATTGTTAACCGAACACAACTGGAAAGTTGGACCATAGGGGGTAATAGTCCTGTAGGTGAAAATGATAATGAACAGTTCTGCACCAGAGTACCACGAGACACGTGAAACCTTGTGGGAAGCAGGGAGGACCACCTCCCAAGGCTAAATACTACCTGATGACCGATAGTGAAGCAGTACCGTGAGGGAAAGGTGAAAAGAACCCCGGGAGGGGAGTGAAATAGAACCTGAAACCATATGCCTACAACCGATCAGAGCACCTTACGTGTGTGATGATGTGCTTTTTGTAGAACGAGCCAACGAGTTACGGTATGTAGCGAGGTTAAGTACTTAAGGTACGGAGCCGAAGGGAAACCGAGTCTTAATAGGGCGATTAGTTGCATGCTGTAGACCCGAAACCGGGTGACCTATCCATGGCCAGGTTGAAGCGAGGGTAAAACCTCGTGGAGGACCGAACCACGTTGCTGTTGAAAAAGCATGGGATGAGCTGTGGATAGCGGAGAAATTCCAATCGAACTCGGATATAGCTGGTTCTCCTCGAAATAGCTTTAGGGCTAGCGTCGGAAAATGTGAGTAGTGGAGGTAGAGCACTGAATAGGCTAGGGGGCATAGCGCTTACCGAACCTTATCAAACTCCGAATGCCATATACTATCAGTCCGGCAGTCAGACTGTGAAAGATAAGTTCCATGGTCAAAAGGGAAACAGCCCAGATCGTCAGCTAAGGTCCCAAAGTGTAAGTTAAGTGGAAAAGGATGTGGGATTTCTAAGACAACTAGGATGTTGGCTTAGAAGCAGCCACTCATTAAAAGAGTGCGTAATAGCTCACTAGTCAAGAGATCCTGCGCCGAAAATGTCCGGGGCTCAAACTTACCACCGAAGCTACGGGTTCACGTTTATACGTGAGCGGTAGAGGAGCGTCGTAATCGGGCTGAAGTCGTACCGAAAGGAGCGGTGGACTGATTACGAGTGAGAATGTTGGCATTAGTAGCGAGATGTAGGTGAGAATCCTACAGGCCGAATATCTAAGGTTTCCTGAGTAAAGTTTGTCTTCTCAGGGTTAGTCGGGACCTAAGGCGAGGCCGAAAGGCGTAGTCGATGGACAATTGGTTGATATTCCAATACCACTATTATCGTTAATATCGAGGGTGTGACGGAGAAGGATAGGATGTGCTAGCTATTGGATGCTAGTCTAAGCGTTTAGGGAGTTGGGATTGGCAAATCCGTTCCAACAATTCTGAGGCGTGATGGGGAAGGTTCTACGGAACCGAAGTATCTGATTCCATGCTTCCAAGAAAAGCATCTAGAGAGAGAAGTAGTGCCCGTACCGCAAACCGACACAGGTAGATGAGGAGAGAATCCTAAGGCCGACGGAAGAATTGCAGTTAAGGAACTAGGCAAATTGACCCCGTAACTTCGGGAGAAGGGGTGCCTGCGAAAGCAGGTCGCAGAGAATAGGCACAAGCAACTGTTTAACAAAAACACAGGTCTCTGCTAAAGCGAAAGCTGATGTATAGGGGCTGACGCCTGCCCGGTGCTGGAAGGTTAAGGGGAATACTTAGCAGCAATGCGAAGGTATGAACTTAAGCCCCAGTAAACGGCGGCCGTAACTATAACGGTCCTAAGGTAGCGAAATTCCTTGTCAGGTAAGTTCTGACCCGCACGAATGGCGTAATGACTTGTGCACTGTCTCAACTGCAAATCCGGCGAAGTTGTAGTGCGAGTGAAGATGCTCGCTACCCGCGATTGGACGGAAAGACCCCGTAGAGCTTTACTGTAGCTTAGCATTGAATTTCGGTATTGTCTGTACAGGATAGGTGGGAGACTGGGAAACTAGGGCGTCAGCTTTAGTGGAGTCGTTGTTGGGATACCACCCTGATAGTATTGAAGTTCTAACTGGATGCCATGAAACTGGTGACAGGACATTGTTAGGTGGGCAGTTTGACTGGGGCGGTCGCCTCCTAAAATGTAACGGAGGCGCCCAAAGGTTCCCTCAGAACGGTCGGAAATCGTTCGAAGAGTGCAAAGGCAGAAGGGAGCCTGACTGCGACACCTACAAGTGGAGCAGGGACGAAAGTCGGGCTTAGTGATCCGGTGGTACCTCGTGGGAGGGCCATCGCTCAACGGATAAAAGCTACCTCGGGGATAACAGGCTGATCTCCCCCAAGAGTTCACATCGACGGGGAGGTTTGGCACCTCGATGTCGGCTCGTCGCATCCTGGGGCTGAAGTAGGTCCCAAGGGTTGGGCTGTTCGCCCATTAAAGCGGCACGCGAGCTGGGTTCAGAACGTCGTGAGACAGTTCGGTCCCTATCCGTCGCGGGCGTAGGAAATTTGAGAGGAGCTGTCCTTAGTACGAGAGGACCGGGATGGACTGACCTATGGTGTACCAGTTGTTTCGCCAGAAGCATAGCTGGGTAGCTAAGTCGGGAAGGGATAAACGCTGAAAGCATCTAAGTGTGAAGCCCCCCTCAAGATGAGATTTCCCATAGCATAAGCTAGTAAGACCCCTTGAAGACTACAAGGTTGATAGGTCAGAGGTGTAAGTATGGTAACATATTTAGCTGACTGATACTAATAGGTCGAGGGCTTGACCAATTAGTTAAGTTGTAAAACAATACATTAAAAAACTATGTGCAATTTTGAAAGAATATTACTTAAAATTACTTGACATATTGTATATTAATAAGTATAATTTTCTTTGTAATATCTGGTGATGATGGCATAGAGGTAACACTCCTTCCCATTCCGAACAGGAAAGTTAAGGTCTATTACGCTGATGGTACTGCATGGGAGACTGTGTGGGAGAGTAGGAAATTGCCAGGTAAGTTAATAAAGGGATCTTTAGCTCAGTTGGTTAGAGCAACCGGCTCATAACCGGTAGGTCTAGGGTTCGAGTCCCTGAAGGTCCACCATGGGGGTATAGCTCAGCTGGGAGAGCACCTGCCTTGCACGCAGGGGGTCAAGAGTTCGAATCTCTTTATCTCCACCAAAATAAAGTTATGAAGTAATTCATAACTTTTTTTGTTATATAAATATTTATGGCTTTTTAATATTGGTTAAAATATTCAATAGGAGAAATTATATTATGATAGCATATAGGATTAAACAATTTTATTGGGCAATAGAATCATTATTTATTAAAGATGATTTTAAAATGTTAAATATGTATCTTAGTAATCTTGAATTGAGTTTATTTATGAAAATTACTAAAGCAGAACGACAGCATTCTATAAGAGTATGTAAAGCTGCAATAGAATATATTAGATCTAATAATATACATGATATTGATGAATATATAATGTGTAAATGTGCATTATTACATGATATAGGAAAATCTAAAGTTAAATTAAATATAATATATAAAAGTATTATTATAATTATAAATAAGATTACCTTTGGTAAATTTTTAAAGTATAATAAAAATACGAGAATAATTAATTATTATAATCATCCTAAAATTGGAGTAGAATTATTAAAAGTCATTGGTCAAGAGAATCAAGATATAATAGATTGTGTTAGATATCATCATAATGTGGATATGTTAAAGGAAAATAAGTATATAGAAATAGTATATATTTGTGATAATTGTAATTAGAATAGGAGGTAAATATGAATTCTATTGAGAGAAGAGAGTACATAGTTAAATTATTGTTAGAGAGCGAAGAGCCCCTAAAAGGAAGTTTTATAGCTAAAAAATACTGTGTTACTAGGCAAGTTATAGTAAAGGATATAGCTATTCTTAGGGCAAAAGGTAATAATATAATAGCAACTCCAGATGGATATATAATTAATGCAAATCAAAATAAGGTTAAGGCGATTATTGCAGTAATGCATTCAGAAGAAGATATGTTTAATGAATTAAGTATAGTAATTAAATATGGTGGAATGATTGAAGATGTAATAGTAGAACATCCATTATATGGTGAGATAAAGGGAATGCTGATGATTAAGAATTATAACGATTTAAATAAATTTATAGAAAGATATAAAGCACAAGAAGCTAAGTTGTTATCAGCATTGACTAATGGAGTTCATATTCATACAATAGCTGCTGAGAATCAGGAAGATATTAATTTAATTATATCAGAATTAAAGCTAAATAAGTTTATAGTTTCAGATTTGGAGGATTAGTTATGGATTATGATGTGTTAATTTTAGGTGGGGGAATAATTGGATGTGCTGTAGCATATGAACTTTCAAAGTATAATTTGAATATAGCTTTAATTGAAAAAGATTATGATGTAGCCAATGATATTTCTTTTGCAAATACAGCAATTATTTTTGATGGGTCAGAAGCAGAAAATGATTTGATGAGTTCATTAGAGTTTAGAGGAATGAATTTGATTAAAAGTCATTGTGAAAAGTTTAATCTTTCATACAAAAAAGTTGGACTATTAAAAGTTAATTTAAATGAAACAAAAGCTTATATAATTGACGATATGTATGAAAAAATAAAAATCAGAGAAATTGATGGAGTACATATAGTTAATAATGAAGAAATTAGTAAGATAGAGCCTAATTTAAAAGTAAATGCTAGTAAAGCTTTATATTCAGAAAATATTTCAATAATATCACCATATAATTTAGCTGTTTCTTATGCTGAGGTTGCAGTAGATAATGGGGTTAATTTTAGATTAGAAGAAGAGGTTATAGATATAAAATCTATTTCTAAAGGATTTAAGGTTACAACAAATAAGAATAAATTTACTTGCAAATTTGTGGTAAATACAATTCCTAATGAAGTTTTTAATGATGAACATAATGAAATGGAATGCAATTCGAAAAATAAGAAAGTAAGATGTATATTATTAGATGAAAAGTTAGAAGAAAATATAAATACTGTTATTATAAATTATATAGATGAAGATACATTTATTATAAATGTTCCTTGTGTGATAGGTGGAAATCTAATTGGAATAAAGAGTGATAAAATATTAAGTTTTGAAAATGATTTGATATTATCTCAAAATTCATTAAAAAATATAAACAGAGAGTCAATAAATAGTATATTTACTGAAGTATATAATCAAAGTAATATGTTTATAGATGATAGTAATTTGGAAGATGGATATATAAGAATTTCTGGAAATAACTATGCCAAAGTTACTATTGCGCCTGCTATTGCTCAAGAAATAGAAGAAAAAATAAAAACAAATATGAATATAACTAAAAAAAGAGATTATATAGATAAAAAAAGAGAGGAATACGTATTTAGTAATATGTCTAAAGAGCAGAAAAATAAAATAATAGCTTTAGATAAGCGATATGCAAATATTATTTGTAGGTGTAATAATATTACTGAAGGAGAAATTGTTGATTCTATAAGAAGACCTTTAGGTGCTAGAACTATAGAAGGTGTTAAAAGACGTACTGGTATAGGTCTTGGTGGGTGTAATGGGTCATATTGCAATATGAAGATTATGAAGATATTAGCAAGGGAGATGAATAAAAGTATCTTAAATATTGTAGATGATTCTATGGATTCTAAAATTTTGGTAGGAAGAATTAAAGAATTTAATGAAATTTAGGAGGAAGTAAGTATGACATCTAAAGATGTATTTACAAGTCTGGTTAGAATTAGAGGTAGCCAAAACTACAAAGTAGTTTCAGTAAAAAGTAATAAACCTATAGAAAAACATTTTTGGATAGAATTTTCTAAAGTGCTTGGTAGGATTTATGTAAGTACACCTATAAATATAGGAGATATTGTTTGTAAAAATGTAATGAATACTGGAGTAGATATAGTATGTACAAAAAAAATAGAATAAATTATTAAAAAGTTGTTGACACATGTCTAATTGATTGATATAATGATATCTGTCGTGAGACGTGGAAAGATGGTCGAGTTGGTTTAAGGCACCGGTCTTGAAAACCGGCGTGCGTGTGAGCGTACCTAGGGTTCGAATCCCTATCTTTCCGCCATTTTTTTTGTCTAAAAATATTTTTATTAGATGTTATAAAAGTGGTTAAGGATCTAATCATTTTAATGATATAGGTTGGATAGATAAGATATAAGTTCAAGTAATTAATATTTTCAAAAATGCATTTTGATTTTACTTAGGATAAAAGATTAATGTGTAGTAAAACCAAATTAATTATAATAAATTGTTGACAATAGTAAATTTGGTTGATATAATAGTTTTTGTGAGTTACGGAAAGATGGTCGAGTTGGTTTAAGGCACCGGTCTTGAAAACCGGCGTGCGTGTGAGCGTACCTAGGGTTCGAATCCCTATCTTTCCGCCATATTTTAAATATGTAGGGCACATGGAGGATTACTCAAGTGGCTGAAGAGGCGCCCCTGCTAAGGGCGTAGGTCGGGTAACTGGCGCCCGGGTTCAAATCCCGGATCCTCCGCCAAAACATCTAACATTATGTTAGGTGTTTTTTTTATGTTCTAGTGTAAAAAGGCGCCTACAAATAATTAATTTTAAATTATATAATAAATTTAAATTAATTATTATTTTGAAAGAGAAATAGCATTTAGTATATTATAATAAGAGAATAGGATGATATATTAATTAACTTAAGAAGGTGGAATATGCTTAAAGGTTATAAAGTATCTTTGAGGCCATTGGAACAAGAAGATATTGGAATGTTATATAAGATATCTAATGAGGAAAATGTAAGAAAATTTAATATAAGACATAATACTATACAAGATAACGGTGAAGAAATAAATTTAAGAAAAGCTTTTAGTATAATTAATGAAAATGACATTTTAATTGGTTTTATAACGTATAAAGAAATTTATGATAAATTGATATATTCTATTGGCATAACGATTGGAAGTAGTTATTGGGGAAGGGGATATGGGCAAGATTCTATAAAAACATTATTACGATACTTATTTGGTGAATTAAATGCTATGAAGGTTGAATTAGAAGTTATTAAAAATAATTTAAGAGCGATAAATTGTTATATAAAATGCGGATTTGTTGAAGGTAGAATAAAAAAGAATAATATTTATGTAGATGGTGAATATATGGATATTATAATTATGGAGATATTTAGAGAAGATACAAACTATAATTAATATGTGAGGGAAAATGTATATGAGCATAAGATTTATTTATGGAAGAGCAGGAACAGGTAAAAGCAGATTTTGTATTAATGAAATAAAAGAAAACATATATGGAGAAAATTTTGAAAACAAATTAATTTTATTAGTACCAGAACAATATACATTTACAACTGAAAATAAAATTTTACATTCAATTGGAGAAAAGGCTTTTTTAAGAACGGAAGTGCTGAGTTTCAAGAAAATGACTCGTGAAGTTTTTGAAGAATATGGAGGACGTGTTAAAGAAATAATAAAAGAGTCTGGAAAGAACATGTTAATTCACCGTGTACTAAATGAAAATATGGATAATTTAACTTATTTTAAAAAAATATCTAAGGAGCAAGGATTCTATGGAATCATATCAGAAGTAATTTCTGAATTTAAAAAATATAATATAAATCCACAAAGTTTTCAAGAAATAGATAAGAATATAGATAATGTTGAATTGATAAAAAAACTTAAAGAATTAGATGTAATTTATGAAGCTTTCAATTTGAAAATGCATGAAAATTATATTGATGGAGATGATGAACTAACGTTATTAAGTGAAAAATTATTGAAATGTAATGCTTATGTTGATTCGGAAGTATGGGTTGATGAATTTACTACTTTTACTCCCCAACAGTTAGAAATATTAAAATTATTAGCTAAGCGATGTAAAAGAGTTAATATAACTCTCTGTATGGATGCTCAACCATTCAAAGATAATGATAAAGATGTAACTAATATATTTAATGTAACAAAAAATACAGAAAATAAGATATTAAAAATAATGAGCGAAAATAATATAGCTTATGATAAACCTATTTATCTAAACAGTTCTATGCCATATAGATTTAAACATAACAGTGAGCTTTGTCATATAGAAAAATACTTTTTTAATTATCCATTTAATAAGTATTTTGAAAAATGTAATAGCATAGAACTTTACAAGGCAAATAATATTTATGATGAAGTCGAGAGAGTTGCTAAAAGCATCACAGAACTTGTTAGAAATAAAGGATATAGGTATAAAGATATATCTGTTGTATGCAGAAATATAGAGGATTATGAAAAAATAACTGCTGTAATTTTTAAAGATTATGATATACCATATTTTTTGGATAAGAAAATTCAGTTATTAAGTAACCCTCTAATTATACTTATAAGTTCTTCTTTTGAAATTTTATCTAAAAATTGGTCTTATGAGAGCGTATTTAAATATTTGAAAAGTGGGTTAACTGGGATTGATAGTTCATATATAGATATTTTAGAAAACTTTATATTGGAGCACGGGATTAAAGGATACAAATGGACTGTGGACGAAATAATTTCTGAAAAATGGTTTAATAATAATGAAGATATAACGAATGAACAAATATCAATTGCTGAAGTTATGGAGGAAATAAGAAGGCCTCTCATTATATTTCATAATAAAATAAATGGAAAGCATAAAGTTAAAGATATGTGCGCAGCTATTTATGAATTTTTAATTGATATAAATGCATTTGAAAGAATAGATCAATGGATTAAAAATTTTGAAGAAATAGGGCTAGAAGATAAGGTTAAAGAATATAGTCAAGTTCAAAGTATAGTTATAGATATATTAGATCAAGCAGTTGACGTAATTGGAGAAGAGATAATAGATTATTTTGAGTTTTTTAAAATATTAAATTCAGGATTTGAAAATGAAGAAATAGGAGTTATACCAATTGCATTAGATCAAGTAAATATTGGAGATGTAGCAAGAATCAAAGGAAGAGAAGTGAAAGTACTTTATATAGTTGGAGTTAATGATGGTGTATTTCCTGCTGCTAAAAAGGATGAAGGAATATTATCTGATAGAGATAGAGAAATATTAAGTGAAGTTGGAATAAATTTAGCTGCAACGACAAGAAATAAGGTGTTTGAAGAGCAATATATATTATATACAGCATTAACAATAAGCAGTGAGCGCCTAATATTATCATACCCAATGGCTGATTTTGAAGGCAAATCTTTAAGACCATCAACAGTCATACATAGAACAAAGAAGATATTTCCTAAGCTAATAGAAGAGAGTTCAATCTATAACTTAGATAACACAAGAAATAAATTTACAAAGGTTATATCTCCTATTCCAACGTTCAATGAACTCATAGTTGCTGTAAGGAGAGATTTTGATAAAGAAGATATAGAAGCTTATTGGCCAGAAGTTTATAATTGGTTTAAAGAAAATCAGAAATATAAAGAGAAGGTTGAAAATATTTTTAAGGGACTTACATATTCAAATGTAGGTGATAGAGTTGCTAAAAAGAAGCTTAGAGAGCTTTATCAAAATGATATGGGGAAACTAGTATTTAGTGTTTCACGATTAGAAAAATATGCTGAATGTCCTTTTTCTTATTTTGTTCAATATGGGCTAAAAGCGAAAAATAGAAAAATATATGAATTTGCACCTCCAGATCTAGGATCATTTGTTCATGAAATGTTAGATTCTTTTACTAATAAAGTTAAAGAAGAAGGTATATTATGGTCAGAATTAAATAATGAAAAATGTAAAGAAATAGTATCTAATATTATTGATAAAAAATTAAATTCAGAAAGTAATTCAATATTAAATAGTACAAATAAATTTAAATATTTAACTAAAAGGTTTAAGAGAGTAATATCTAAATCAGTTTCAGTTATAGCAAACCAAATAGGAAAAGGCGAGTTTGAAGTATTTAAGACTGAATTTAAATTTGGAGATTATAATTCTGGGGAAGCTATAACTTTAGATCTAAGTTCTGATGAAAAGGTATATCTTCAAGGTAGAATTGATAGGATAGATACGTTAGATTTAGATGGAGAAACGTATATTAGAGTTATAGATTATAAAACTGGAAGCAAAAAATTTGAGTTAAATGAACTCTATTATGGTCTACAGATGCAGTTATTAGTATATTTAGATGCACTTATTAGAAACTCTAAATATATTTTGAATAAACAAGCAAAACCAGGAGCTATATTATATTTTAAAATAGATGATCCTATAATAAAAAACAATAGGGAAATGGAATTAGAGGAAATTGAAAAAGAGGTGTTAAATAATTTAAAATTAAAAGGTTTAATTTTAAAAGATGCTAGAGTAGTTAGGGCAATGGATAAAGACATTGATGGTTACTCGTTAATTATACCAGCTGCATTTAAGACTGATGGAGAATTTAAGTCTAATAGTGATGTTATTACTGAAGAGGAATTTACATTGCTTAGAGAATATGTTAATAAAAAGATGGTTGAATTATGTGAAGAAATGTTAAGTGGTGAAATAAAAATACAGCCAACTAAAAGATCTAATAAAACTCATTGTGAGTATTGTGATTTTTCATCTATATGTCAATTTGATACAACTATAAAAGATAACAAGTATAATGTAATAACAAAAAAAGCAACAAATGATATTTGGAAAAATATAAAGAAGGATATAAATGACTTGAGTGAAGAAGAAAATTCAGATGATTTAATTTAAGTTAATGATAATAAAGAATAGTGTGAAACAGTTTCTATTATAGTTTGGATTATTTTAATTAGAAGTAGGAGAGATTAATATATGGGAGAAACAAAATGGACTAATGAGCAGCTAAGTGCAATTAAAACTAGAAATTGTAACTTATTAGTTGCAGCAGCAGCTGGATCTGGTAAAACCGCTGTTCTAGTAGAAAGAATTATAAAAATAATAACTAATGAAGAAAATCCAGTTGATATAGATAAATTATTAGTAGTTACATTTACTAATGCAGCAGCAGCAGAAATGAAAGAAAGAATAGCTGACGCTATATCAAAGGAATTAGAAAAAAATCCAAACTCAAAAAATTTACAAAAACAATTAACTTTATTAAATAGAGCTAATATTACTACTATGCACTCATTTTGTTTAGATGTAATTAAAAATAATTTTCATAAGGTTGATTTGGATCCATCATTTAGGATAGGTGATCAAACAGAGATAATATTAATAAAATCAGAAGTAATAGAAGAGCTTTTTGAAGAAAAATATGATGAAGAGGATCAAGAATTTATTAACTTAATTGAGGCTTTCAGTAGTTATAAAAATGATGAGAATTTAAAAGATTTAGTTCTAGATTTACATAGTTTTATTATGTCTGGTCCATGGCCAGAAAAATGGCTTAAAGATAATGCAGAAGCTTTTAATATCAGTTCATTAGAGGAATTAAATAAAACTAAATGGGTTAATGTGTTATCTAAAAGCATTAAGATTGAAATCAGTGGATATATAAAGGCGATGGAAAAGGCCATTGAAATAATTACTGAAACTGAAGAATTAGAAGCATATAGAGAGAATTTTGAAAGTGAACTAAGTTATATAAAAAATGCTTATGAATCAGTTGAAAATGGATTAGATGAAATGTATAAAGCACTATCAGCAATAAGTTTTAATAGATTAAAGACTATTAAAAAGAGTGAAATTTCTGATGAGATAGCACAAAGTACTGTAAAAAAAATACGGGATGATATTAAAAAGAAAATAACAGAATTAATTAATAATACATTTTCAGTAACACCAGAGCAAATGATAAGTAATATTAGAGGCGCATATCCATATATAAAAAAACTATCGAGCATTGTTTTGCAATTTGATAAAAAATTTAGTAATAAAAAGAGAGAGAGAAATTTACTAGATTTTAATGATTTAGAACACTTATGTTTACAGATTTTAATTGATTATGATGAAGAAAAAAATATAGTTCCTTCCAATGTTGCTATTGGATTTAAAGAATACTTTGAAGAAGTTCTTGTTGATGAATATCAAGACTCAAATAATGTACAAGAAACTATCATAAATTTAGTTTCTAGGAAAGAGAATGAAAATCCTAATGTATTTATGGTTGGTGATGTAAAACAAAGTATATATAGATTTAGGCAGGCAAAACCTGAGCTGTTTATTGAAAAATATAATAACTATCAATTAGATCAAGGTAGAAATAGAAAAATTCAATTATTTAAAAACTTTAGAAGTAGAAAAGAAGTTATTGATGGAGTTAATTATATTTTCAAAGAAGTAATGTCTGAAACTGTTGGAGAACTTGAATATTCAGATGAGGAAGCATTAAATTTAGGTGCAAATTTTAAAGAAAAAAATAATAATATGATTGTTGGTGGGGCGATAGAGCTTAATATAGTAAATAAGCAATCTGAAGAATTAATAGAAGAAGATATTGAAGAGCATGAAGAAATAAACAATGTTATTTTAGAGGGAAGAATTGTTGCGAGAAGAATTAAGGAATTAATGTCTCAAAGTGTTGAGAATGTTTTTAAGGTTTTAGATAAGGAAACAGGAGAATATAGACCATTAAAATATAAAGATATAGTAATTCTTCTTAGGGCAACAAAGAATTGGTCTGAAAGCATGCTTGATGAGTTAGGTGCAGAAGGAATACCAGCATATGCAGATACAGGAACAGGTTATTTTGAATCAATTGAGATTAGAACGATAATTTCCCTTCTAAAAGTGATTGATAATCCTTTGCAGGATATCCCAATGATAGCTTTAATGAGATCTCCAATTATGGGGTTTTCTACAGAGGAAATAAGTGATATTCGACTTATAAATAAAGATTGCTATTTTTATGAAAATATTAAATATGTAAATAATGAAATTGAAAAAGCTAATGAGTTGCCTTATTCGAAAGAATTAATTAGCAAATGTAAATATTTAATTGATAAGATTGAGAAGTGGAGAAATAAGTCAATATATATGGCAATTGATGAATTTATATGGTATTTATATATGGATACAGCATATTATGGATATATAGGAGCTATGCCAAATGGAATTCTTAGACAAGCGAATTTAAAGATATTATTTCAAAGAGCAAAACAATTTGAAAGAACAAGTTTCAAAGGTTTGTTCAATTTTATAAATTTTGTAAATAAACTTACTAAATCATCAGGAGATATGGGAAGTGCTAAAGTATTGGGCGAAAATGAAGATGTAGTAAGAATTATGAGTATTCATAAAAGTAAAGGATTGGAATTCCCAGTAGTATTCTTATGTGGAGCTGGAAAGAACTTTAATCTAATGGATTTAAATAAGAATATGATGTATCATGATGAATTAGGATTTGGTCCAGATTTTGTAGATTTAGAAAAGAGATTTAGTATTAGTACATTAGCAAAGGAATCAATAAAAAAGAAAATGAAGATTGAAACATTGTCTGAAGAGATGAGAATATTATATGTTGCTTTTACTAGAGCAAAAGAAAAATTAATAATGACAGGTACAGTTTCAAATATTGAAAAATCTATAGATAAATGGTTAAGTTCTGCATCTTTAGAATATAATCGGATTTTACCATCAGAAGTTTTAAACGGAAGATCCTATATGGACTGGATTGGAATGGCATTATGCCATCATAGAGATGGTGTCGCTCTCTGGGAAGTTGTTGGAACTTTAAAGGAAATGTATAAGAATGATATATCTAATTGGAAAATTAATTTATGGAATAAAAATGAATTGATTAATGATATAAATACTGAAAATACAGAAAATGAAGATAACAGTGAACAAAGAATAATATCTAGAAGTTTATTAGATAAAAATATTACTGAAGAAATAAATAAGATATTATCTTATGAATATCCATTTAAATCGTCAACTATTATTAAAAGTAATATTTCTGTTTCAGATTTAAAAAGAAGAAATGAAGAGATAAATTATAATAGTGAAAATGTATATAAGGAAAAAGTTATGATTACTCCAAGATTTCTTCAAGAAAAGAAGGGATTAACTTCAGCAGAAAAAGGTACAGCAGTTCATTTTGTGATGAAGAAGATTAACTTAAATAAAGTTTCATCAATACAAGATATTAAGGAACAATTACAAGAATTAGTAGAAGATGAACTTTTACTTATTGAAGAATTAAAAACTATTAATCCATATAAAATATTAAATTTCTTTAAATCCAACTTAGGAAGAAAAATTCTAGAATTAAATAAACAAGGAAATAAAATTTATAGAGAGATACCTTTTTATACTGAGATAAGTAGTTTGGAGGTAGATAAATCACTAAATTATAAATATAGGGATGAAACGATTAGATTGCAGGGAATAATTGATTGCTTTTTTGAATATAATGGGGATATGATATTATTGGATTATAAAACTGACTATTTAAAACAAGGTGAAGAAGAGGAATTTAAGGAAAAATATAAAAAGCAATTAGATTATTATAGTAATGCAATATTTAAAATGACTGGTAAAAGTGTAAAATATAAATATTTATATTCATTTTCATTGGAGAAGGAAATTGAAATAGTATAATCATTATGTTCACTAAAAATAGGTTATTAATAATTTTTTATAAATGGAATAAAGGTTCTATAATTATTTTGTAGAACCCTTATTATCTACTTTATTATTACTTTACTTCCTTTAGGAATATTAGTATAAACCCATTTAGCGTCATCTATTGATAATCTTATACAGCCATGAGAAGATGGTTTATTAAGTGTTGTATCTAAAATGGTAGATTTATCTTTAGCGAATGGAAATGAATGAAACAAAATGTCTCCAGTAATTTGAGACCAATACTTTCCTCCTTGTGAATATCGTTCAGAAAAGAACCAATCACCTTTTTCTTTAATTGCGAATGAGCCTGAAGGTGTATCCTCACCTTTTATTCCTGTAGAACAAGGAAATGTTTTTATTAAATTCCAGTTGTTAGTTTTTCCTTTATAGATATATGTTTTTTGATTAGATAGATTTACATTAATAAAATAAGATGTATTACTTTCAATATTTAATGTATTAATATTAGCAGTAGATATAGCACTGGTCAATGCACTAGATGAAGCTTCAGCAATAGCTGAATTTTTATCAAAGTATTCCTGTTGTTTTGATTTTATATCTGAAATTTTTGCGTCTATATCTGAATCAATACCTAAAAATTTATTGTTATCTGAGATTTTAGATAAAGCATCACTGTAATGGTCATTATTAACTAAGTTATCGCAGTAAGCAAATAAAGTTTCTTTAAGTTTGCTCCTACTATACTTTAAATATATTAGTGAATTAGTATAATTTAAATCCAAACTAGAAACTTTTTTAAGAGAAGAAATTGCATTTGTATACTGTTGACTATTAAAGTAATTTACACCAGATTTGTAATTATTAATTGAATCTTGAATTAAGTCAATAGAACTTGAAACACTGTTTATTTTATCCTCATCTATTATATTATAATGTTTAATCTCATTAAGTTGTATTAAGACTTCTTCAGAAGAAATTTTTTTATTATTAATATCTTCCGACAAAGTCTCGATTCTTCCATAGAAATAATTAGATATATCCTTTTTAAGTAAGAATATTTTAAAAGGATTAAAATTTTCGGAAATTAATAGATCATTATTTGCATTTGAAAATTCGTACTCTTCGAAATTTGTTTTAAAATTATCAATTAATTTTTTGTATTTATAAGATTCATAAAAATAAGTAAAACTAAGTATTGTGACAAACACTAAAAAATATATAAGTCTTTTTATTAAAGTTTTGCTATATCTTTTACTGTATAGATTTATATTCAAAAAAATGCCTCCTATTTAATTAGCAAAACATATTAAAAGTTCTAAAAATATGTTTTTTCTTTTTAGCTATAATATTGACAATAACAGTAAATAATAAACCTTAACATTTGAACTAAGAAATATGTATGTTAATATATTTGTAAGAATTACTAATACTAAAGATATCGAGTTGGAGGAAAAAATGAATTATAATACTAATTTTTTTACTAAATTTATAACTTCTATATACGACATAAAGGTTTTTTCTAAATATGCAAAAGAAGGTATTTTTAGATCAATTTCTTATGCAATGTTACTCACTTTAATTTCAGTTTTAATAAGTGATTCAATTAATGTATATAGAACTAGTTCTTTTGAAATTATGCCCTTTATAGCACTCATAATTAATAACTTTGGAATGAAATTTCTAAATTTATTATTCAATTGTCTAATTGTAGCTATTGTTTCATCAATATTTACATTATTTATGAAAATGATAGTTAAATATATAGCTTTATTTTCATTAACCATATATGCAGCAACACTTCCATTAATAATTCAAATGATTTTAGAATTGATTAAACCTAATATAGATTTTAATACTATGTTTATAATAGGTACATTGACTTATGTTGTATTAATTTTGAAATATATAAAAGATGAAATAATAAGCAATATGAATTAGCAAATTGTATTATTATGCAAGTTTTAAAAAATAATATATATATTTTATTAAATATATAGTTGTTAGCTGGAAAAAAATATGATATTATGTAATAGGATTTATGGTAAAAAAAGTAAAAAATGAAGGGGATTAAAAATGGGTGAAGTTAATATTATGAATAACTGTGAGTTGGAAGAAGATAATTTACTAAAAAAAAGAGAATTGCTTAAATTATCAAAAGATGAATTAGTAAATATGGTTATTAATTTATCAGAATCTAAAAAGGCTCAAGAGGATTTTATTTTAAATATTTCTCATGATTTAAGATCACCGCTTAATATTATTTTAAGTATTTTGCAGTGTTATAAAGATGAATGTTTGGATGTTAACAAAGTTAAGCAAAACAAAGAGCATATAGACATTATTAAAAGAAATGCGTATAAGATATTAAAGCTTATTAATAATCTTATAGATACTACAAAATTGGAAAAGCAGCATTATAATCTTAAGAAGGAAAATTTAGATATAATAAATCTAATTGAATGGAACATATCGGCTATTGATAAATATGCTAAACAAAAAGATATATCTTTAGTTTTTGATACAAATGTTGAGGAATGTGTTATGGCAATAGATCCAGAGGCAATAGATAGAATAATAATGAATTTAATTTCTAATGCTATAAAATTTTCGCCACAAGGAAAAAGTATATATATAAATGCTTGGAAGAGTATTCATCAGTTAACTATTTCAATAAAAGATGAAGGTATTGGAATTTCAAAAGAAGAACAAAAAACAATATTTAATAGATTTGTTCAATCATCAAGAAATAAAAATAATGAGAATTTTGGCAGTGGAATAGGATTAGATTTAGTTAGATATTTAACCAAAGCTCATAATGGAACAATAGAGCTTAAAAGTGAAGAAAACAAGGGATCTGAATTTATTGTTAAATTACCAATGGAATTATTAAAAGAAGATGAGTTTGGTAAAAATAAATATTTAAATGTTAAAAATAAAGTTGAATTATTTGAATTAGAATTTTCTGATATTTATTTATAATAGATAGAATAATTTATGTTTATTCATGATGCATAGGGTTATTTTTATAAAATTATAATATTAACCCTATTATAAACTTGATTATTATGGTAGCTTGTGATAATATAAGTTTGTTGTTAAAAATTAATAAGGAGTGTTAGTTAAACGGATATAACATACCGCTACGGACGGTACATTGAGGGTTCGATTCCTTCACACTCTGCCAGGTTGCAATAAAGAATGGCTTGACCACTAGGGTTAAGCCATTCTTATATATTCAGAAGGAGACAAAAAGAGGACTCTTTATAAATATAACATTAAAATTAAGTGGAATTGAAGATATATAAATATGTTTTAAAATGTAGTAAAATAGTTATATTAAGACATCTGATTGTATTTGAATAAATTCGAAAAATCATATAGGGGTATCCCGCTGGGAGTACTAATATACAATAAATAATGGAATAATCCCGTAGGTAACTAAGTGTTACTTACGGGGTTTTATTTAGTTGTTTGTAATTTTTTGGTAATAATTAAATTTTTGTTTAAGGAATATATAATACGAAGATTAACTTAAAATCTATTGAATATTAATCTAAATTATCATAATATATTTATATATAGGAATATATGTTAAATATCTACGTTATATATACATAAATAATAGAATAAAACGTCTAAAAAAAGGAATGAAAGTGCATTTTGCTTTTAGTTAATTTTTAGTAATATAGAATTAGGATCATTATTAAAGGATAAAAATAAACTCTGCAATGGTTGATTAGAGCTCGAGCATTGCAGAGTCGAAAGAGAACTAACAAAACAAATGTTAGCAATTGCAATTATAGTATGTTTCGATAAGCCTGTCTATAGAATAGAATGAAAATTACATAATGTGTAAGGATATTATTTGTTTTTTAACATCTCTTTAACAGAAAGAGGGGGAAATAACAATGTTTGATAATGAAATCTTGACGCAAGGGGAAAGATTAAAGAAGATAAGACAACTAATGCTTAGAGCAACCCAAACAGAAATTGCACAAGGCGCATGTACAAAAAATATGATTAGCCAAGTTGAAATGGATAAGAAAAAGTTAAATATTAACTTGGCTACTAAAATTTCTAAAAATTTAAATAGAATTGCAAAAGAGAAAGGAATAAATCTATCAATAATTACGCCAAAGGAATTATTGATAGAAGACTATGAGCAAGCAAATTATATTTTCATTAATATTTTGAAGGAATTAAAAGAAATTAAAGTAATAGATTTGTTTGACAAAAAGTTGTCTGAAGCTGAAGAACTAATCGAAAATTATAAAATTACAGATAATAATAAAATAGAGTTGTATAAATTATCTGCTGATTTTTACTATTATAAGCGTATTTATTCTAAAAGCGAGCGAATGTGTGATATTGGATTAAAGATAAGTATCAGTTCCCAAAATAGTTTCGAGGAAGTGAGTTTATATATATATAGATCAAGAAATAATATATTTACTGGGAACTATGTTAGAGCATTACAACAATTAGAATATGCGGAAGAGTTAAATAAGAGCATAATCAATGATGAACTTTCAATAATGATATTTTATCATAAAGCGTTGACATATAAAAGGTTAGGTGAGTATGATAGATCTTTAGAATATTTTAAAATACTAAAGCAATTTGATATTAATGATTATAATATGTTATTAAAAGTAAAGATGGTATATGCAAATTGTTTAATGGATTACCATATATCTTTTGACGAAGCAGAAAAAGAATATAAGGAAATACTAAGTATTGCCATGAAATATGATTATAAAGACTTTATAGCTCTGGCTTACAGTAATATTTCAGAATTATATTTTAATGAAAAGGATTATAAATTAGCAGGAAGATATGCCAAGGAATCTTTGAAATACAATCTAGACAATGAATATCTTAATGAGATTTTGTATTTTGTAGCAAAAATGCTTCAAAGTTCAAATGAACATGTTGAAACGTATCTTTTACAGTCATTAGAAATATGTGAGAAAAAGGATACTGAGAACTTAGACTTGATTGAAAAAGTAATTTATGAGTTGGTGCTTATTTATATAAAAAAAGAAGATAAAGAAAATTTAATGCTAATGGCAGATAAAGCAAAAGAATTAAATATAGATTATTCTTTAATATATTTAGAGATTGGAGATTATTATAGAAATAAAAATAATGAAGAAAAAAGTAAATATTTTAACAGTAAAGCAAAAGAAAAGTTGAAGCAAACCAAAAAATTTTCGTATAACAGCTAGTATTATGTTACAATATAGAATGAAAGATTTGTAAATTTAGTTAACTTTTTTTAGGAGGGGAATGTTTATGAAAAAAATTATATTAGCAGTAATAGCAACATCAATGTTATTAACAAATGTTGCATTTGCTTCAACTAAAACCACACATAAAAATACTAACAGTACTAAAGTAACTCAAAATAATGTGTATAGTGTAAATTCAATAGATCCACATTAATAGCAATAAAAACATAAAGATTAAATAAATTTTAAGAAAATTTATTTAATCTTTTTCATTTTTAAAATATACAAATTGGAAATATAATTCATTTTAGGGTAAATATTAAAAATGAATTTAAGCAGATTCTAAAAAAAAATCGCAAATTTTAACATTATGTTACAATGTTAAATGAAATGTTTGTCGATTTGGTTGACCTTTTTTTAGAATGGAAATCTATAAAAAAAAGTAATAATAACATCAATGTTATTAACTAAGGTTACGTTTACTTAAACAAAGGCAAATATAACTAAAACAGAGCAAATATCTATTGTAGAACAAAATAATACGATTTAATTATATACACAATACCTATATTAATAGAAATAAAAAGCATAAAAAAATATTAAAAATAAATGATAAAATATGGGAAAAGTCCAACGAATTAGAGTTAATTTTGTTGGACTTTTTTAAATTTGTAAAAAATTAAATATATCTATATAATTGACCTCGTAGCAAGCATTTAAGAAAAATAAGAAGATAATATACGAGGGAAAATGAGGAAATTAAAATTGAAAAATGATGAAGCTATTTTTAAGTTTAACCAAGCTATGGAACAAGCTAGAGCGGATTTACATAAGGCTATTGAAATATATGGTCGGGATTCTAATGAGGTGGTAATTGCAAGTCAAAATTTAGATACATATATAAACATGATTATGAAAGAAAATTTTTGAAAATGGAATGTAATTTTGATTTAAAGAAGTGGCAAAAGTGGGGTAGTAAATATGAAAAATATATTAGCAATAATGATATATAAATTATTAGTTAAATATTGTGAAATCCATGAGGACAGTTGTGGCAATTGTATTTTCAAGGATAATAGCTCTGAATGTATGTGTATGGCAAATGTACCAATAGAATGGCATAAGCCTAAAGCAGAATAGTCCAACGAATTAGAGTTAATTTTGTTGGACTTTTTTAAATTTGTAAAAAATTAAATATATCTATATAATTGAGCTCGTAGCAAGCATTTAAGAAAAATAAGGAAATAATATACGTGGGAAAATGAGGGAATCAAAATTGAAAAATAATGAAGCTATTTTTAAGTTTAACCAAGCTATGGAACAAGCTAGAGCGGATTTACACAAGGCTATTGAAATATATGGACGGAGTTCTAATGAGGTAATAATTGCTAGTAGGAATTTAGATATATACATAAACATAAGTATGAAAAGAAAAGTTTGATTTTTATATAAAGGTGGGGCTTAGATGATAATTAAGGAATCAATAGAAATATATATAGAAAATACTTCAATTGAAGATTTTAAAAAAGAAATTGAATTAATAGAAAGTGCTGGGTATGAAGTATCTGAGGAAAACGACGATTATGTGAAGTTGTGTCAAGGTGGAATTGTAGTTGATCCAGATTTATTCAATCACACTCTGCCAATTATAAAAAAAGTGACTTAACTTGAAGGTTAAGTCACTTTTTTTATATAATTTTTGTACCAATGTGTTCACCGAAAACAACTTTACATTCAAAACCGAGTTTAGATTGTTCTAAGATATCAGTATCTACATTTATACTATCTTTTTCAAAGAATAATATTGTTGTTGATCCTCCAAATTTAAAATATCCCTTTTCTTCACCTTTATTTACTTTAACATTAGGTGAATAAGTTTGAATAATTGAACCAACGCAAGTTGCACCAACTTCTATGTGCAATATATCTTTAAAGTTATCAGATTTAAATAATGACCATTCTCTTTTATTTTCACAGAAAAGCTTTGGAATAGCTTTTAATGCTATTGGATTTACAGAGTAATAATGACCTTGAATATAATTATTTTCCAAAGGAATTCCAGAATCTATAAAATGAAATCTATGATAATCTGTAGGACATAATCTTAATATAATGCATGTGCCTCCAATATATTTATTAGCAATATTATCATCATTTATAAGTTCCTTTAAACTATATGTTAATCCTTTGACTTGAACTATATTATCTAGATCAATATTTTCATATGCAGTAATTCGCCCATCACCAGGAGAAATTAAAACATTATTATCTTTATCTATCGGTCTAGCATCAGAATATAATTCTCGTGTGAAAAAATCATTAAAGGAATTAAATTCACTAAGATTTTTTTTTGAAATATTCATATCAATATTAAAGTTTTCTATAAATGATGGAATCTTTTTTGAACTTAACTTAGTATCACAATAAAGGCCATAAATTTTTGAAAAAAATTTCTTTTTTACGATAAGCTCAGTGAAGTTTTTTCCAATTGGTGATTCATATGTCCATTCTATATATTTTTTCCCTGCAATAAGTTCTTCTTCATAAGATTTTGTTGTTCTATTATATACTTGAATCATAAATACTATTGTCAAAACTTTATAAAAAATGCAAATTAAAATTCTAGCAAATTTTATAATGTTACAGCTATGACAAGTATCCTCCATTTCTTATTTTTATTATATATTTCTAATGTAATTATTAATTTTAATATATAAGTTCTAATTAAGATTGTACATTTCAATTCAAGAAATCCTGAAGGGATTTCCCCATTAACTGGTAATTTGAATATATATATTAGAAATATATGTTGGATAAATTATGTGTAACATGCATAATTCAGTTTTATACTTTAATACTAATTTTATCATACATATTGTAAATTTCAAAAGTATATTATATTGGTAATTAATATTAGCATTAGCTTTTTGTAATTATAGTTTATTATTATACTAAGTGGTATAATAACATTATTATGTTAATGGTAAATAATTAAAGGCGAAGGCGGAGGAATTTTATGAACAAAACTAAAAAATTAATATTTGAATCTGCAATAAAAATATTTTCTGAATCCGGATACAGAGGAGCTACAATGGATGATATAGCTATTAATGCAGGTCTTGCAAAAGGAACATTATATTATCATTTTGAAAGTAAAGAAGTGATATTTAATTTTATTGTTGAAGAAGGATTGAAGATATTGAATAGCCAAGTTCTTGAAGTTCAAGTTATGGATATAGGGCCTATAGAAAAATTAATAAGAATTTGTGAAATACAATTAACTTTCTTATATGGATATACAGATTTTTTCAAAGTTGTAATGAGTCAGCTATGGGGAGCAGATGACAGGCAGAATCAGTTACGAAAAAAAATAAAAGAATATATTAGTGAAATAGAAATAAATATAAAAAGTGCAATGAAAAGTGGTTTGATTGAAAATGGAGATACAGAGCTTATAGCATTTCAATTTTTTGGTTCACTGTGTTCATCGGCGATATATGAATCTATTCATGTTGAAAAAATTGAATTAGAAAATATTATTAAAAGTACTATAAGATTTACATTAAGAGGGCTAGGGATAGATTATAAGTAATTTTGTGAATTTAATAAATATAGTATAATTAAGCGTAGATTTTGTAAAAAATAACACCCAATGCATTCCAATAAAGGAAGGCTAGGTGTTATTTTTCTAATTATAATTATTTATTAGAATTGGTAAATTCTAAATATTCATCGAATGTCATAGTTCTATCAACTATAGAGCCATCATTTTTAATATCTATAATTCTATTTGCTATAGTTTGAACAAATTGATGGTCATGAGAAGCAAATAAAATGTTACTATTATAGTCATTTAATCCATTATTTACAGCTGTTATTGATTCAAGATCAAGATGATTAGTTGGTTGATCTAACATCAATACATTTGCATTAGAAAGCATCATCTTAGAAAGCATACATCTAACCTTCTCTCCTCCAGATAATACATTAGCTTCTTTTAAAGCTTCTTCTCCAGAGAATAACATTCTGCCTAGGAAACCTCTTATATAGCTTTCAGACTTTTCTTCTGAATATTGTCTAAGCCAATCTACTAAAGAAAGGTTACAATCTTCAAAATATTGTGTATTATCTGCTGGGAAGTAAGCTGTAGTTATAGTTATTCCCCACTTAAATTCACCACTGTCTGGTTCCATTTCTCCAGATAAGATTTTAAATAATGTAGTTACAGCTATTTCATTACCAATAAGAGCTATTTTATCTCCCTTGTTAACCATGAAGCTCACATTATCTAGAACCTTAACTCCGTCAACTGTTTTAGATAAGTCTGTAACCATTAATATATCATTACCAACTTCTCTTTCAGGTTTAAAACCTACGAAAGGATATTTTCTGCTAGATGGTTGAATGTCATCTAATGTTATTTTATCTAATAACTTCTTACGAGAGGTAGCTTGCTTTGATTTTGAAGCATTAGCACTAAATCTTGCGATGAAGTCTTGTAATTCTTTAATTTTTTCTTCTTTCTTTTTGTTTTGATCTTTTGACATTTGAAGAGCTAATTGACTTGATTCATACCAGAAGTCATAGTTACCAACATAAAGTTTAATCTTTCCAAAGTCAACATCAGCCATTTGCGTACAAACTGCATTTAAGAAATGTCTATCATGGGATACGACTATAACAGTTCCATCAAAGTTACCTAAAAAGTCTTCTAACCAGTTAACAGCCTTTAAGTCAAGACCGTTAGTAGGTTCGTCTAGAATCAATATCCCTGGATTACCAAAAAGTGCTTGAGCTAAAAGAACTTTAATTTTTTCTCCACCAGTTAATTCTGATACATTTTTAAAATGAAGTTCAGTTCCTATTCCAAGTCCTTGCAAAACAGAAGAAGCTTCGGATTCTGCCTCCCAACCATTAAGTTCAGCAAATTCACCTTCTAATTCAGAAGCTCGAATTCCATCTTCATCAGAGAAATCTGGTTTTGCATATATTTCATCTTTTTCCTTCATTATTTGGTAAAGTCTTTCATTACCCATAATTACAGTTTCTAAAACTTGAAAATTATCGTATTTATAATGATCCTGTTTTAAAACTGACATTCTTGTATTAGGAGGAATTATAACCTCCCCAGTATTAGGTTCAACCTCGCCTGATAATATTTTTAGGAAAGTACTTTTTCCAGCTCCATTAGCACCAATAACTCCATAGCAATTACCAGGAGTAAATTTAAGGTTGACATCTTCAAAAAGTTTACGTCCGCCAAATCTCAGACTAACATTTGATACAGTTATCAATCTATTTCTACCTCATTTCTTCTTATATTATTGTAATAATTTTTTATTGCATAAATAGTTTCGTCTCATGTTGCTTATTATAACATATAATTAATATATTTTGCATTATTACAAAGTTATATTAAGATTAATTATTTAGAATTATCGTGATCGCCAAAAAAATCATCGATTATTTTTTCACTCATGCGTCGATAAAGATTGCTCATAGAGACATAAGCACAAATTAATAAAAATTTTTCTTCAAAATCACCAAGATCAAGGTTCTTTGAATCTACCAATTTTTCTATATTTTCATAAATTTTATTTGATGATACATTAAGTTCATCCAAATTGAAATCATATATATCAAGGAAAGACTGATATATATCGTATAACGGATAATCATTTTCTTTATCAAAAGAATTGATTATAGGTGTTAATATTGTTTTAATATCTGTTAATGATAAAGAACCTTTTAAGTTGTAAATTAAGCCCATTAATATAAGATGGTTTTTAGTATATTTTTTATTTTTAATTTTCATTAATAACTTACCTTTTGCATAATTATTAATCATGGTCTTTGTTAAAACCTTATCGTCTTTATATCGCTTGGTATAACTCAATTTGTTCTCAAATAATTGCATTACTTGATCCATATACAAATCAATTTCAGGAAAATCATCTAGATTAATATTATTTGATGATTTTTGGGAGTTGATATAGTTATCAATACTAAAATCGCTCATAAAATTTCACCTTTCACATAGTAATCAAAACTATGTATATATTATATTTTCAATATTAATTGAATAAAGTATATAATTCAAGTATTTATGGGTAAAATAATAATTAACAATAATAATTTTTAAATATTGATAGATATATGAAATATTTTCTAGTATAATAAGAAGTAGTTATAAAAACTATGTGACAATTAGTGGGAGGGATATACATGGAAAAATATTTAAGAGAACCTATTAATGGATTAACTCATTTTGTTGGTGCAGTATTATCACTATTTGCTTTAATAGCTATGTTAGTGAAAGCTTATATTTCAGGAAGTTCGGCGATAACTTTAGGATCAGTAATCTTTTTTGGCATAAGTATGATTTTATTATATAGTGCTTCAGCAACATATCACTCTGTTATAGCTAATGATAAAGTAATAAAAATGCTTAAGAGAATAGATCATTCAATGATATTTATATTAATTACTGGATCTTATGCTCCATTTTGTTTAGTTGCATTGAGTGGTAAGATGGGCTTCAATTTATTTATGGCAGTAACAACGTGTGCTGTTGTAGGAATAATATTTAAGTTATGCTGGGTTACTTGCCCAAGATGGCTTAGTAGCACTATGTATATAGGCATTGGTTGGTTTGCAATTGTTGTTATATATCCAATGGCTCAAGTATTACCTACATTTGGACTAATGTGGTTAATAGTAGGAGGTTTAATGTACACCATAGGTGGAGTAATTTATGCATTAAAATCTGAAAAAATAAGAATATGGTTATTTGGAAGACATGAGATTTTTCATGTGTTCATTATGTTTGGAACACTTTGCCACTTTATTTGTGTATTTTCATACATAATATAAATAATTTTGGTATTAATACATTAATATAGAAGGACTAAGGATATAAAAATAATATCCTTAGTTCTTTTTATATATTATTTTCTAACTTGATAAGATATATTAGGTATAGTAAGATAAAACTTAAGAAATAAATAAGACTTTAAGGAGATGTAAAAATGGGCTTTCGTCAGAAATTAAAGGATGCAAATAGAATAGTTGTAAAAGTAGGAACATCAACTTTAACCTATGATAATGGAAATATTAATTTATGTAGAATTGAAAAATTAACTAGGATTTTATCTGACATAGTTAATTCAGGTAAACAAGTTACACTTGTAACATCAGGTGCAATTGGAGTTGGTGTAAATAAGTTGAAATTGAAAGAAAAGCCCGAAAGCATAAGAGAAAAGCAAGCTGTAGCTGCGGTTGGACAATGTGAGTTAATGCATATATATAGTAAGTTTTTTGGAGAATATAGCCATATAGTAGGCCAAGTTTTACTTACAAGAGATGTGGTTGAAGATGATCATGTTAGAGAGAATGTATGTAATACATTTGAAACACTATTAGAGAAGAAGATAATTCCAATAGTAAATGAAAATGATACGGTTTCTATAGATGAAATTGAAAACATAGTTAGATTTGGAGATAATGATAATTTATCTGCCATAGTTGCTTGTTTAGTTAATGCAGATTTATTAATAATATTATCTGATATTGATGGATTTTATGATTCAGATCCAAGAAATAATGATGATGCAAAACTATTAAGTGAGATAACTGAAATTACTCCAGAGTTAGAAGAATGTGCTGGAGGAGCTGGTTCTAATTTAGGAACTGGCGGAATGATTACAAAGTTGACAGCAGCTAAAACAGCAACTGGAGCAGGAGTAGATATGGTTTTAGCAAATGGAAGTGAACCAAATATACTATTAGAGATTTTAGATGGTAAGGAAATAGGAACTTTATTTATATCATCAGTAAAGAAATAGAAATGGGGGCTAAGAAATGAGTAAATTAGTAAGCATGGGGCAAAATGCAAAAGAGGCATCATATGAATTAGGTATTTCATCAACAAAAGAAAAAGATACTGCATTAATCTTTATGGCTGAGGAATTAATTAAGGCTAAGGAAGATATAGTAAAAGCCAATGAAATTGATCTAGAAGCTGCACGAATAAAAGGTACATCAGAAGCAATGTTGGATAGATTAGCATTAAATTATGAAAGAATTGAAAGTATGGCAGATGGATTAAAGGATGTAGTAAAGCTGCAAGATCCAATAGGAGAAGTAATTTCAATGTGGCAAAGGCCTAATGGTTTGCAAATAGGGCAAAAGAGAGTTCCACTAGGCGTTATAGGGATAATTTATGAAGCTAGACCTAATGTGACTTGTGATGCAGCTGGACTTTGTTTAAAGACTGGAAATGCAGTTATATTAAGAGGAGGTAGTGAAGCTATTAATTCTAATAAAGCTGTAGTTAATGCTTTAGTTAAAGGAATTGAGAGAGCCGGATTGCCAAAAGGATGTGTTCAACTTGTTGAAGACACAACTAGAGAAGTTGCTACTGAAATGATGAAATTAAATGAATTCATAGATGTTCTTATTCCAAGAGGAGGAGCGGGATTAATACAATCAGTTCTTAAAAATGCTACAGTTCCAGTAATAGAAACAGGAACCGGAAATTGTCATATATATGTAGATGAAGACTGTGATTTTGAAATGGCAAAAAATATTGCAGTTAATGCAAAAGCATCAAGGCCTTCAGTTTGTAATGCAGCAGAAAAGTTGCTCGTAAATGAAAAAATAGCTAATATTTTTTTACCAATTGTTGTTAAGGAGCTTAGAGAAAATGGCGTTGCTGTTAGAGGTGATGAAGCCGCACAAGCTATAATTGATGACCTTGAAAAAACTAATGAAGAGGATTGGGGAAAAGAATATTTAGATTATATAATGGCAGTAAAAATAGTAAAAGATGTAGATGAAGCAATTAACCATATCAATAAATATGGAACAGGACATTCAGAAGCAATTATCACTGAAAGTTATAAGAATTCTCAAAAATTCTTACAGAAGGTAGATGCAGCAGCTGTATACGTAAATGCATCAACAAGATTTACAGATGGCTCTGAATTTGGTTTTGGAGCTGAAATAGGTATAAGTACTCAAAAGTTACATGCGAGAGGTCCAATGGGTCTTAAAGAATTAACAACAATAAAATATATTATCTATGGAAATGGACAAATAAGATAACAAATAAATAATATGGGAGATATTTCTATATCTCTTATATTATTATATTTAAACTTCATAGAATCATTTTTAGTAATATATTTTTAGCTTTAAAAATAAACTAGAGGCTGTATATATAAATGAACTGTAATATTAATAAATTTAATGAGCTATGATTAAATAAATATAGCAATTTTGAGTATTTCCTCGGAAATACTCAAAATTGCTATAGATATATTAAGGAAAACTATAAAGATAAGGAAATTTCCTTATCTTCTATTTATATGTAAATTTGATTTATTCAATGTTCCGAAATTTATGAAGAAGCTGTAATTCGGAACATAAAATTGAGTGAGATTTTGAAATAAAGTGCAATAAGCTTTTTTATTGCAGAAATTTATAGTATAATTTTTTTATGAAAACGTATTTGAAACACTAAAAGGAGTTGTAATTATGAAAATTGCTTTAATAGCTCATGACAAAAAGAAAGAGGATATAATTGAATTTGCAAAAAAATATAAAGATACACTAGCTAAGTATGACTTGGTTGCAACTGGAACAACAGGAAAAAAGATATCAGAAGCAACTGGATTAGAAGTTAAAAGATACTTATCTGGACCATATGGAGGAGATCAACAGTTGGGGGGACGTATTGCAGAAGGGAAAATAGATTTAGTAATATTTTTTACAGATCCTTTAACTGCACAACCACATGAACCAGATGTAAATGCATTGCTTAGAGTGTGTAATGTACATAATGTTGCAGTTGTTACTAATGTAAAAACTGCTGAATTAGTGATCAAAGAATTTTAAAAAATGGACAATCTTATTGAAAAAGTTAAAATAATAGTGAAATAAATCTTATAAAAAATGCACTTATCAATACATATGATAAGTGCATTTTTTTAAAGTAAACTTATTAATATTCAGGAAAAGTCAGTTCATTATAACTGTAACTGCTTGAATTTTCTGAATATTTTCTTATTTATATAATACTACAAATTTAAACAAATTACAATGGATGCAATGTTAAATGTTTGTATATTTATAATTATAACGATTGACTTAGAATAAATAATAATATAAATATATTTAAGTTATGGAGTTATACTATATTTATATCTAAATAACAGTATTTTATAAATATAATACTATATATGCGAATGTTAAGAAAATATGATTTTAGTATATTTAGTAATATAATATATGAATAAAAATTCAATATAAATGAATTTTTATGCTTTATATATTTGTGGTTTTTGTGATAAGATTAGTATCAGAAAAAATATTTTATTAGTATTGAAAAGTAAAATAATTATAAATAAAAACTATCCTTAAATTATCTTGACATAGTATAAGCTATAAACTAGAATAGATAAAAAGAGAAAATTTAAAAGTTAAGATGCACTTTAACTTGGTCCTGTGAGGCCAAAAAGGGAACATGACTATGATATTTGAAAGCATGTAAAATTCATAGCTTATTTTTTGAATTCAAATATTTGTAAGGTATATCACAGGATAGTGAAGAGGCAGTTTTACTGTATGCTCTTTATTATCCTTTTGTTTTTATGTAAACAAAATTTATAAGGTGTAGTTTTAGCAAAAATATATTTGTAGGAGGCTTGAGCATGAAGGCAAAGCTTATATTAGAAAATGGTATGGTTTTTGAAGGTAAAGCTTTTGGATATCTAAAAGAAAGCGTTGGAGAAGTAGTATTTACAACGGGTATGACAGGTTATCAAGAAGTACTTACAGATCCATCTTATTACGGACAAATAGTAACTATGACTTACCCTTTAATAGGTAACTACGGAATTAACCTTGAAGATATGGAATCAGATTCAGTTAAGGTTAGAGGGTTTATTGTAAGAGAAAAATGTAGTATGCCAAGTAATTTTAGATGTGAATTAGAACTTGATGACTTTTTAAAACAAGGGAAAGTTATTGGACTCGAAGGAATAGACACAAGAGCACTTACTAAGGTTTTAAGAAATAGTGGAACGATGAGAGGCATTATTGCTCTTGAAGATTTAGAAGATGAATATATAAAAGAAAAAATTGTAGGTTTTTCTACAAAGGAAGCTGTGAAGACTGTTACAACAAGCAAATCCTATACAGTTGATGGAAATGGAAAACATGTTGCAATTATGGATTTTGGAATAAAAACAAATATAATAAGAAACTTTAAAAAAAGAGGCTGTAAATTAACGGTATTTCCAGCAACGGCTACAGCTGAAGAAGTATTAAATGTTAATCCTGATTTAGTATTTTTATCTAATGGACCTGGAGATCCAGAAGATTTAGATTTTGCTATTGAAAATATAAAGAAATTAGTTGGAAAGAAGCCAATTACAGGTATTTGCTTAGGACATCAATTATTAGGATTAGCGTTAGGTGGTAAAACTGCTAAGTTAAAGTTCGGACACAGAGGATGCAATCATCCAGTTAAAGATTTAGAAGCTAATCTTGTGCATATAACTTCTCAAAATCACGGTTATGTAGTAGAAAAATTGCCAGATGATATGGAAATTACTCATGTAAATATTAATGATGGAACAGTAGAAGGTATGAAGCATAAGACTTTACCAATATATTCAGTTCAATTTCACCCAGAAGCGTCAGCAGGGCCAAAAGACAGTGAATATATATTTGATAGATTCTTAGAATATGCACTTTAGGAGGTTAAGAGAATGCCATTAAATAAAGATATAAAAAAAGTTTTAGTTATAGGATCAGGTCCTATAGTCATAGGTCAAGCGGCTGAGTTTGATTACTCAGGAACTCAAGCTTGTGAAGCATTAAAATCAGAAGGTATAGAAGTTGTACTTGTGAATTCAAATCCAGCTACAATCATGACAGATAAAGAAGTTGCAGATAAGGTTTATTTAGAACCATTAACATTAGAATTTGTTGAAAAAGTTATAGCTAAGGAAAGACCAGATAGCTTACTTGCAGGAATGGGTGGTCAAACAGGACTTAACCTTGCTGTGGAATTGCATGATTCTGGTATATTAGATAAATACAATGTGAAAGTAATAGGAACATCTATTGCATCTATAAAAGAGGGTGAAGATAGAGAACTATTCAGAGATATGATGAATAGAATTGGAGAGCCTGTTATAAAGAGTGAAATTGTAACTGATTTAAAATCTGGATTAGATTTTGCTAGCAAAATTGGATATCCAGTTATAGTAAGACCGGCTTATACATTAGGAGGATCAGGTGGGGGTATCGCTAATGATGAAGAACAACTTGAAACCATATTAAGATTAGGTCTTCAATTAAGTACAATAGGTCAAGTTTTACTTGAAAAGAGTGTTAAGGGTTGGAAAGAAGTAGAGTACGAAGTAATGAGGGACTCTTATGGAAATTGTATTACCGTATGTAATATGGAAAATATAGATCCAGTTGGAATACATACTGGAGACAGTATAGTTGTTGCTCCTTCACAAACTCTTTCAGATAAAGAATATCAAATGCTTAGAACAGCATCAATAAATATAATAAATGCAGTTGGAATCGAAGGTGGATGTAATGTACAGTTTTCATTAAATCCAAATAGTTTTGAATATGCAGTTATAGAAATAAACCCTAGAGTTTCTAGAAGTTCAGCTTTAGCATCAAAAGCAACAGGATATCCAATTGCAAAACTTGCTGCTAAAATAGCTCTTGGATATGGATTAGATGAAATAAAAAATGCTGTTACGCAAAAGACATATGCATGTTTTGAACCAACACTTGATTATGTTGTAGTAAAAATACCAAAATGGCCTTTCGATAAATTCTTTGGTGCTGATAGAGAACTTGGAACAAAGATGATGGCAACTGGTGAGATAATGGCAATCGGTGCTAATTTTGAGCAAGCGTTCTTAAAGGGAATAAGAAGTTTAGAAATAGGGAAATTCTCTTTAGATCATAAGAAGTTCAAAGAATTAAGCATGTCTGAGCTTAAAGAAAGAGTAATGGCTCCAGATGATGAAAGAATTTTTGCATTAGCAGAGATGTTAAGAAGAGACTATAGAATAGAAAAAATAAATAAAATCACTGGAATTGATATGTTCTTCTTAGAAAAAATTAAATGGATTGTTGAAGAAGAGCAAAGGTTGAAATTGAGTAAAATAGAAGATTTAGATAAAGAATGGTTATACCACTTAAAGAAGAAAGGCTTTTCAGACAAGGCTATAGCTGATATGTTAAAAGTTAGTCCTGATGATGTATATAGACTTAGAGATATATGGAATATAAAACCTTCATACAAAATGGTTGATACTTGTGGTGGTGAATTTGAAGCATTATCACCATATTACTACTCAACTTATGAACAATATGATGAAGTAGAAGTATCAAATAATAAGAAGGTAATAGTTATAGGGTCAGGTCCAATAAGAATAGGGCAAGGTATAGAATTTGACTATGCTTCAGTACATTGTGTAAAAGCGTTAAAGAAGCTTGGAGTTGAAACTATAATAGTAAATAATAATCCAGAAACAGTAAGTACTGACTTTGATGTATCAGATAAGTTATACTTTGAACCATTAACTGAAGAAGATGTTTTAAATATAATAGAAAAAGAAAAGCCAGATGGAGTAATACTTCAATTTGGTGGTCAAACAGCTATAAAGCTTGCTAATTTCTTAAAAGAACAAAACATTGTTACTCTAGGAACTACTGCAGATCAAATAGATATGGCTGAGGATAGAGAAAAGTTTGATGAATTACTAGAAAAACTAGGAATAGCAAGACCAAAAGGTAAAGGTATATGGTCACTAGAAGAAGGTTTAGAAGAAGCAGGCAGATTGGGATTCCCAGTACTTGTTAGACCTTCATATGTAATTGGTGGTCAAGGAATGGAAATAACTCATGATGAAGAAGAATTAACATACTATTTAGAAAATGCATTTGCAAAAGATAAGAAAAACCCAATTCTTATAGATAAATACTTAATGGGAAGAGAAATTGAAGTTGATGCGATTTCAGATGGAGAAAATATATTAATACCAGGTATCATGGAACATTTAGAGAGAGCAGGAGTTCACTCTGGAGACAGTGTTACTATGTATCCAAGTCAAAATATATCTGACAAGATAAAAGCTGATGTATTAGAGTATACTAAAAAATTAGCGTTAGGAATTGGCATAAAAGGCATGATAAACATTCAATTCATAGAATTTGAAGGGAAATTATATGTAATTGAAGTTAATCCAAGAGCCTCAAGAACGGTTCCTTATATAAGTAAGGTAAGTGGAGTTCCAATTGTAGATTTAGCTACCCAAGTAATGCTTGGCGCTAAATTAAAAGATTTAGGTTATGGAATAGACGTATATAAAGAACCAAAATTGGTTTCAGTTAAAGTTCCAGTATTCTCAACTCAAAAATTACCTAATGTTGAAGTAAGCTTAGGACCTGAAATGAGATCTACAGGAGAGGTTTTAGGCGTAGGTAGAAATATAAAAGAAGCTTTATACAAGGGATTTGTTGGAGCATATATGTATCCATCAAAGGAAAAGGGAAAAATACTGGCAACAATAAACAAACATGATAAACCAGAATTCTTACCTATAGCAAAAGATCTTGCAGCTGTTGGATATAAATTTGTAGCAACTACAGGTACTTGTGCATTATTGAGAGAAGCAGGCATAGAGGTAGAAGAAATTAGAAAGATTAATGAAGAAGAACCAAATATCTTGGATGTAGTTAAGAATAGAGAAGTTGATCTAGTTGTAAATACACCAACCAAAGGAAATGACTCAAATAGAGATGGGTTCTTAATAAGAAGAGCAGCTGTTGAAAGAAACTTAGGTGTAATTACTGCCTTAGATACATTAAGAGCAATTGCTGATGTAGAACTTGAAAAATTTGATGAAAAAAATGATTTGGAAGTATTTAATATAGCTGAATAGAAAAATTATTTTATAAGGTTGCTGAGAAATAGTTAAGTTTTCAGTGGCCTTATAATCTTTCTTTGATTAACAATCAACTAGTTTTTAAACTAAATTCTAGAGTTATGTAGGATTAAATTAAACTTATATCAATAAAATGGTACTTGGGTTTTCATTTAAGGCTAGTTTTTATAATAAATACATGCAGAACTGAACTCTATTTACAAGAATTAACTATTAAATGTTGAATTTAACTTTTCATTTTAGCCATTTTACAAAATTATAATAGATTATATTGACAAGCAAACATCTGTTCCGTATAATGTAATTAATGAACATACGTTTGCTAAGGAGATGTATATTATGAAGGATACAGGAAGTTTTTTTGTTAAATTAAATTGTAAAAATATTGACAGTATTAAAAGCTTGATAATAGATAGACAGGGACATTATGTTAATGAAGAAAAAAAATATATAATGTGTGCAGGAAAATATGATAAAAATGGATGGACATTAGTATTTAGAGCTAGAAGTTTTGAAGAAGCTGAAGAACTAGCAAATTTAAATCCATTTTTATATAAGAAAGATAAGGATAAGTTAAAGCTAGTACAATAAATTGTAAAATCCCAAATACATATTTATTGATAGCCTAATATTTGAAGGTTAATCAAAGAAAAAATATATTACATATATAATATAAAAAAAGCTGATAAATATATTTTATCAACTTTTTTTATATTTCGTATTTTACATTTGATATAACTACTGAAAGAGTATCTATTAAATTAAGCTTTGAACCAACTTTGTTTGGTGTCTCACTTTGTAATATCTTTACTATTGGCCTTAATGGGAAATTGGGTATTGTTTCCTCAACTACTCCTATATCGCCATTACTAAGGCTTACTATTGTTCCTTGAGGAAAAGGAATAATGATCTTACAAAATACATCAAGTATATTAGGATCAAATAATGTACCAGAATTAGACATTAAATATTCTAATGAATCATTTGGACACATAGCTCTTTTATAAGGTCGATCAGAAGTTAGTGCATCATAAATATCAGAAATACTAACAATTCTAGCTAGATAACTAATACTTTCATTAGAAAGGTTTGATGGATAGCCCAATCCATCAAACCTCTCATGATGTTGTAAAACTATCAATTTAATATGTGAACTTAAACTATAAATTTTATTTAAAAAGTTATAACCATTTCGTGGATGCTTTTTTATTAGCTCAAATTCTTCTAGAGTTAATTTATCTGGTTTTTGAAGAACTTCACTTGGAATAAAAGATTTCCCTATATCATGAAGTAATGCTCCAATACAAAGGTAATTTAAATTTTGTCTAGATAAATTTAAACTAATACCAAGTATAACTGATATTACAGCAACATTAACAGAATGAGCATAAGTGTAATCATCCATATTTTTAATATCAACTAAAGATAATAACACATTCTTGTTTGATAATATATTTTCTACTAATTCTTCAGCAATTTTATTGATAGATTTAAAATATTTTTTTTCTTGTTTAGAATATTGATTAATATTTCTTTTTTTGAAGTCATGGGATGAGGAAATTCTTTCTATATGAGAAAAAGTTTCTTTAATTATGGAAATTGATTTATTTCTTAGCTCTGGCTTTATAATATCTTCAATAACAGCAGTGCTATAATCATCAATTATATAGAGAGAAAATATTTTATGTTCCTTAATTTTTTTTAATGTATCAATAGTTAATGGCAGTCCAGATTTTAGTAGACATCTACCATTAGATGTATAAATACTTTTACCTAAAATTGAATTCTCCTTGATACACTCTATAGGAACTAACCTCATAATTTCACGAACCTCCATTATAGAATAATAATTATTATATCACAAATTTTATGTAAGATTATACTACTCATATGAAAATAATGCTAAAATTATAATCTTTTATAACATAAAAATAAACAATAATACAAAAAACACATATTTTTATTGTATTATATAAATTGCTTTTGTAATTTAAACAGCATTCAAATATTAATGCTGATGAAGAAATTTTTATATAACTTGTTATAATTCATCATTATTTGAATTGGTAGACAGCAGATAAATAAAGTAATAAAATATTTACTAGATAAATAATGTTATATTAATTTATTTAGTAAATTTGAAAAATGGAGTGAGGATAGTTTTGGATAATAAAGATAAACCTATTGGATTTTTTGATTCAGGGGTGGGTGGTTTGAGTGTAATGAAGGAAGCAATTTCTATAATGCCAAACGAAAATTTTGTATATTTTGGAGATTCAAAAAATGCTCCATATGGAACTAAAGAATTGGAAGAAGTTAAAAAACTTACTTTAAATGCAGTAGATTTTTTATTAGATAAAAATGTTAAGGCAATTGTAATAGCGTGTAATACAGCAACTAGTGCTGCAATTGAGGATATTAGAGATAAATATAGTAGCATTATTCCGATAATAGGAATAGAACCAGCTTTAAAACCGGCCGTAAAGCTAAATAGAAAAGGAAATGTTATAATAATGGCAACTCCTATGACGTTAAAAGAAAAAAAGTTTAAAGCCTTAATGGAAAAATATAGGAATGAGGCCGATATAATATCATTACCTTGCGCTGGATTAGTAGAATTCATTGAACAAGGGGTATTAGAAGGTGAAGAATTAGAAACTTACTTAAAACAAAAATTTAAGGAATATTTAGCAAATGATATAAATTCAGTTGTTTTAGGATGTACACATTATCCATTTGTAAAGAATGCATTATCTAATGTTGTTGGAAGTGATATACCACTTATTGATGGTGGTGAAGGGACAGCAAAAGAACTAAAACGAAAGTTAAAGGAGAAGGATTTAGTTAACGATTCAAAGGAAAAAGGAAAAATAGTAATTTATAATTCTTTAAATGATAATAAAATTATAGATTTCTGTTATAATCTAATTAATTTATAAATATAAATTTATTCATATGTAATACATAAAGTGTGCATGAATTTAAATTTATATTTTAGATAATAATATTTATTAACATGTATATTGAGAGGAGAAATTAAAAGAATGAAAAATCCAATTATTACAATGACTATGGAAAATGGTGGAGTAATTAAAGCAGAATTATACCCTGAAATAGCTCCAAATACAGTGAGAAATTTTGTAGATTTAATTAATAGAGGTTTTTATGATGGATTAATATTCCACAGAGTAATTCCAGGTTTTATGATTCAAGGTGGATGTCCAGAAGGCAGTGGAGTGGGAGGTCCAGGATATTCTATAAAAGGAGAATTTACATCTAATGGATTTAAAAATACTCTAAAGCATTCAAAAGGAGTATTATCAATGGCTAGAGCTATGCATCCAGATTCAGCAGGAAGTCAATTCTTTATAATGGTAGCAGATGCACCACACTTAGATGGACAATATGCATCATTTGGTAAGGTTATTGAAGGAATGGAAGTTGCTGATAAGATTGTGGCTCAAAAGACAGATATGTCAGATAGACCTTATGAAGATCAAGTTATAAAGAGTATTACAGTAGATATGCAAGGTGAGAATTTAGAAGAGCCAGAAATAATTGAAGAATAAAAAATATATTATTAATCATTGAGCTTTTGGATAAGTTAAAGAAATGGGGTGCTTGAAATGGCTAAAAGTAAGAAATGTGTGTTAGCGTATGGATTAAGTGAAGAAGAAATTAGTAAGATCGAAAGCCAAAATATAAAGGTAATAGAAATAAAAAATAATATGACTTCAATGACCTTAGAAAGTATTGTTAATGAAAAGTTAGATGAAAATTCTTATGATGAATTGCCATTAAGTGAAAAGGCACTAATTTTCAATGGATTTAAAGATGAACAATTGAAATATACCATTAGATATATTAGAGGATTTTTACAAGGTGGTGTATTAGCAGTATCTACACCTCAAAATAATAAATGGACATTTAAGTATTTACTCGAACATTTAATTGAGGAAAGAGAATGGTATCATACACAGCAAAAGGGGAGAAAGTAAAGTGAGTCGTGTAGGAGAAAATATTAAGCAAGCTAGAGAAAAAAGTGGTATGACAGTTAAAGCTTTAGCTAAGAAGCTAGGTGTAGCAGAAAAATTTTTGAATGAAGTTGAAATTGGAAGAAAAGTTGCTTCAGAGGGATTAATAGATAAAGCTGCAAAAGTCTTAAAGGCTGATTTGAATGATATAAGTATGGTTGTAACAGATGAAATTCTTATGGAGGAAAAGAAAACTTTTAAAGAAATTCCAAAGAAAAATGAAAACTCAGAACTTTGGACTGATGCATTTTCATCTGTACTTAGAAGTGTACCGATATATAACTATTCTTTATCAAATAAAAAAGGGACTAAAGAAATGCCAGTTCATTCTAATAAAATTGATGGCTATCCACAAGATAAAGTATTTTATCTTGAAATAGAAGATGATGAAATGAATGGATTTAGAATGTTAAAGGGAGATATTGCTTTTGCTCATAGCATAAAAGAAGTAAGCAATAATGGATTCTTTTTAATTGACTATAAAGGACAAAGAAAAATAAGACAAGTAAAAGTTTTAGGAAATTCAAAAGTACTTTTGGTAAGTAATGCAGGAAATTTACTTACTGAAACTATGGAATTAAAAGAAATAGAGGTAATTGCTAAACTTGAAAAAGTTGAAATTACGCTATAACGTCAAAATAATTAAATAGCAAATTATAAATAGAGAATAGCTCATATTTGAATTATTCTCTATTTTTTATTGCATAAATATTTCATTTGTATAGTATGCTTAAATATATATTTATACAGGATGTGATTATTATGCCTGAAATAGGTAGTGATATATCTTCTAAAACTGATGCATCGATAGGATTATTAACTAATGTACCAAAAGCAATATTAGATCAAATAGGTTATAAATATAGCATGCAGGAAAATCAGAATAATATGTTGGAACTTATTATTTTATATAGGGATACGCCAGAACAGACACGAGCTTTTATTGAAAGTCTAGGTGGAAAGTTTCAGGATTTGGGTTATAGTTTCGCAGTGATTAATATACCTAGGGATAGGTTAGAGCAATTAGCCTTAAGTAATACGATTCAGTATATTGAATTACCAAAAAATTTATATGAACAAGATGAGGCAAGTAATAGAGTATCTTGTATTCTTCAAGTTAACTCTGATTATAGTGTTTTAGGAGACGGTGTATTAGTTGGATTTGTAGATTCAGGGATAGATTATACTCATCCAGCATTTATGAATATTGCTGGAACCACTAGAATAGAATACATTTATGATTTAAGCACAGGCGGAACTATTTATAATAAGGAAACTATAAATCAGGCAATAAAATCACCTAACCCATATTCAATAGTTCCATCTTTAGATAATACAGGTCATGGAACTCATGTAGCTGGCATAGCATGTGCTGGAGGTAATATCAATCAAATGTATAAAGGTGTGGCTCCGAATGCATCGATAGCAATGGTTAAGGCTGCTAGAGGTACTGCAATTTTAAGTTCACAAATAATGCAAGGGATTAGGTTTCTGCTTGATAAAAGCAAAGAATTAAATATGCCTTTAGTTATTAGTTTAAGTTTGAGCACAAATGATGGGGCACATGACGGAGGAAGCTTACTAGAACAATATATAAGAACTGTATCAAATTTAGAGAGAGTATCAATTGTTATTGCTGCAGGAAATGAGGGAGATGCAGGACATCATGTTGGTGGTGAGTTAATAAAAACTCAAAGGGAGACTTTTAATATAGGAAGTGATGAAAAAACAATAGTTATGAATTTCTATAAGCCAATCCTTCCTAATATATCAGTGAGTATAATAAATCCAACGGGACAAAATAGCGGGAATATTACTATACAGGAAGGATATATTCAAGGCACTATAGGGCGTGATAGATATGATATATATGTTGCAGGACCTAAACCATTTGAATTAACAAGTGAAATAAAAATTATTCTTTCAGCAAGAACAGGATATCTAGTTGAAGGAGTATGGACTTTAGAAATTAATGTTTTAAATGAATACTTAGGAGGGTATTCTATATGGCTTCCTGTTTTAGAGGGGCTTAATCCTAGTACAAAGTTTATGGAGCCAATTCAGTATAATACATTAGGAATACCAGCAACTGTTGATAATATAATTGCAGTAGGAAGTTATAATTATAGAACTGGTAACCTTTCTTCATTTAGCGGGAGAGGAGTTATAAATCAAGGGAACTTAACGAGGCCAGATTTAGTTGCACCAGGGGAAGATATTGTTGGGCCAGTACCAAATGGAGGATATGATAATAAAACAGGGACCTCAATGGCAGCACCTCAAGTAGCAGGAATATGTGCGCTAATGATGCAATGGGGAATACTCAAAGGAAATGATCCATATTTATTTGGTCAAAGGCTAAAATATTATTTAATAAAAGGAGCCAAAAGAAGGCGTACAGATGTAACATATCCTAATCCTTTATGGGGATATGGTGAAGTGTGTGCTTTTGATAGCATAAGTTTATTGGAGGCAGATTTAAATGCAATTTTATCAAGAGGAGATAAAGTTCATAAGGGTGCATCAGTAACAAATATAAAAGATAATAAATATAATATTTTGAGAAAAAATATAAAGAGGAAAGATATGGAGAGTACAAGTAATACAAATCCTATGAGTAATAAAGGAAGATTAAAAGTTCAGTGTTTTAGAGGGGATAACTATATTCCAATTGATGGAGCTAAGATAACTGTCCAAGGAACCCAAGGGACTGAAAACATCAAAAGCATTGAGTTAATTACAGATTCGGTAGGATTAACAACAGAAATAGAACTGGCTGCACCGCCACTAGAATTTTCATTAAATAAAAATAGTAATCAGATACCGTATAGTATGTATGATATAACTGTTGAAAGAAATGGGTTTAAGCCAATAGTAATAAGAGGTTGTCAAGTGTTTCCGACTCAAGTAGCATATCAAATATGTAATTTAGAAATTAGTTTAGGAAGAGGTGATATGCGACAAGAGATTATAAATGTACAGCCAAATACATTGAATGGTAATTATCCACCTAAGATACCAGAAGAGGTAGACAAACCATTACCACCACCAACATCAGGAGTTGTATTGCCTCAACCTATAGTGCCAGAATACATTATTGTTCATCAAGGAAGTCCAAATGATCCATCAGCTCCAAATTATAAAGTACCCTTTAAGGACTATATCAAAAATGTTGCTTCCTGTGAAATATACTCAACTTGGAATAATTCAGCATTGAGGGCTAATATTTTTTGTATAATATCTTTTACTTTAAATAGAATTTTCACGGAATGGTATAGAGGTAAAGGCAAGAATTTTGATATTACAAGCTCTACAGCTTATGATCATGCATTTAATTATGGCAGAAACATTTATGATAGTATAAGTCAAGTTGTAGATGAGATTTTTTCTACTTATGTAAGAAGAATTGGAAAGAAACAGCCACTTTTTACACAATACTGTGATGGAAAGAGTGTTACTTGTCCACAATGGTTAAGTCAATGGGGCAGCCAAGAATTAGCACAACAAGGTATGGTGCCATTTGATATATTAAAAAATTACTATGGAAATGATATTGAATTAGTTACTGCTGAAAAGGTAGTGGGAAGCCCTCAATCATACCCAGGAAATGCATTATCTATTGGATCATCTGGGCAAGATGTAAGAACAATACAAGGCCAATTAAATAGAATAGCAAGGAATTATCCATTGATTCCAAAACAAGCTGAAGATGGTCAGTATACTCAAAAAACTGCAGATGCAGTAAAAACATTTCAACAAATATTTACATTACCACAAACAGGTATAGTTGATTATGCAACCTGGTATAAGATATCAGATGTTTACGTTGGAGTAACGAAACTTGCAGAGCTTACAACTACTGAATCTAGTAGAGTGTTAGAAATTAATGAATTTATTCCGCCAATAATACCTGGGGTAGATAATAAAAGAGGAATACCAAAATTTTATTACTAATTTTTAAGTTGTTAATAATAAAGAGTTGACTAAGAAATTCATAGCCAACTCTTTTAATATTAAATTAATATTATTATAGAAATCTATTGTGATTTTAATATTCCATCTAAATTAAATGAAGGAATAAAATCTGTAGTATTAGAACCTTCATCTTGAATAAATCCATTTGTAACTCCAAGTTCTAAGGCATAATTTATTAAACTATCGTAATGTTTTGTATTTAGCCTCTTATTTATTTCAGGATAATTACAAGCATTAAACATAGGAACATATTGATTCATTAAACTAATATATATATTGCTGCCATATCTGCTATAAAGAAGATCAACTATTTTTTTTGAGTCAAAAAGAAGTCCAGGGAGCATCAAGTGTCGTACAATAACACCTTTAATTATTCTTCCTTCGGAATCAAATTTAGGAGTACCAACTTGATTTAACATTTCATCAACTACTTTTATGGTGTTAGAAGCATAGTTGCTTACCTTAGAATATTTTAATGCATATTTATCATTAAAGTACTTAAAATCTGGTAAGTAAACATCAATATATCCATTTAGTGCTTTGAGTGTTTCAATAGAATCATAACCATTTGTATTATAAAGTATAGGTATATTTAGATTATTTTTTTTTGCAATTTTTAATGCTTCAATAATTTGAGGAACATAGTGAGTTGGTGTGACTAAATTTATATTATTAGCTCCTTTTTCTTGGAGTTCCAAAAATATTTCGGAAAGTCTTTCAATAGATACATCTAGTCCTATAACTGAAGTTTTGCAGTTTGGATTTTGTATTTCGGTATTTCCTTGGCTTATATCATAGTTTTGACAAAACACACAATTAAAGTTACAGTGAGAAAAAAATACAGTTCCTGATCCTTTTCCTTGAGAAATAGGTGGCTCCTCCCAAAGATGCAAGAAGGCTTTGGCAAGTCTTACTTTATTTGAAGCTTTGCAGAATCCAGTTTCATCATTATTTCTATTAACCTTGCAGTTTCTATTGCAGAGTTTACATTCATTAAGCATATTTAAATTATTGTTGTCTATTGTATTAATTGAATTGGTCATATATACTAACTCCTTTATGCACCTTTAAAAAGAGCAGCTATGCACTGCTAGAAAGAGCAGCTATGCTGCAATACGGAACTATTTTGCAACATCGGAACTTATATTAGCAATTTTTAACCTGTTATTTATTCTCAGGTGCTGATATAATTTTATCTAAAACAAATTATAGCATAGTTATATATATTACAATTATCAAATTTTAGTTATCAATTAATTATGATATTCTTAAATTGAGATGTGTAATATTAATTGTAACTTATATATTTAACTATACTTTATTTATCACAATTGCAATTATGTTTAAAATAAAATAAAATACATTGAAATATAAATATTAAACTTAATACGCCAAACATAGGATATAACTTGTTAATTAAGTTTCCAAAACCAAATTGAGAAATTATAAGAGCAAAAGCTATAACTATAAATATGCCTTTTTTAAATTCAATATTAAAGGTATTAGTTAAAGTTTTGCTTATTGAATAGATATCTGAAACTTCAGTTGAAAACATCTCTAGCCAAATAATAACCAATAATAAAGCTTGAATTATATTACCAAATCTATTGGCCACAAAGAGTAATGGAATTTCATAGTTATATATATATGGTTGATTAACAGTTAATAACAGATTTATCATTAAGCAAAGTATGGTGAGACCAATTGCACCAATAATTACTCCAGTAATCATTATCTTAGTTTTTTTCATTTGATTACTTATTGGAACTAGAACTCCAGAAGCAGAAAGCGTATTATAGCCTGCATATAATATTGTAGACATAAGAATTCCAGATTTTTTAGGTGGAAAATTAGCTATATTTTTAAATGTAACTATATCTTTGCAGAAGGCAAAGTATAAGACTGTAATTAGGATAATAGTAACTATTAATGCTGGAACGATAAAGGAATTAACTTCTATTAAACCTTCTGTATCTCTTAATAAAAAAATCACAGCTATAAAAATCATAATTAATGAACCAATTATCTTTGGTAGATGGAAAAATTGATTAATTAAAGCTCCGCTTCCAGCTAGTATTATAGATGCGCTGGAAATAAGAAAAAATGTAGTTATAAGACCAGTTAATTTACCGAGTATATTTGGACTTACTATATTCATGACATCACTATATGAATTAAGATTATGATCAATGCTTATTTTAGAAATTATAGAACTTATTAGAATATAGAAAATTCCACAGGCTATAATACCTAAAAAACTTTCTATTCCATATTGAGTGAAAAATTCTGTAATTTCTCTTCCAGAAGCAAGGCCAGCACCAACAATTGTGCCGATAAATACTGTGGCAACCTGAAAGATTTTAGTTAATTCCTTTTTCAATGTTTATCCCCCTAAAGAATATTCCTTGTAATAATATATAAGGGTTACTTTTATTTTATTCTTTAAATGTTACAATATTAAAGAAATGTTTTTTATTTAGAAATAGTAATATTTTAAATTTACGGAGGATATATGAATAATTTTTGGAATGGTAAAAGATATCATAGTTTAAATTATTTTTTAAGAGATAAATTTGGTGAAAAGGTATTTAAAATATCTTTAGATGGAGGTTTTTCTTGTCCTAATAGAGATGGCAAGATAAGTAGTGGAGGCTGCCTTTTTTGCAGTGAAAGAGGCTCAGGAGATTTTGCAGGTAATAGGGAATTATCTATTACAAAACAGTTTAACAATATTAAAGATATGATGGCTAAGAAATGGAAGAATGGAAAGTATATTGCTTATTTTCAAGCTTACACAAATACATATGCACCAGTTGAGGAGCTTAGAAAAAAATATGAAGAGGCATTAAAGCAGGAAGATGTTGTAGCTATTGCAATAGCTACAAGACCAGATTGTCTAGATGATGATATTTTAGATTTATTAGAGGAAATAAATAATAGAGTTTATCTTTGGATAGAACTTGGACTTCAATCGTATAGTGATGAAACGGCAAAATTGATAAACAGAGGATATAAGCTTGAAGTTTTTGAAGAAGCAATGATCAAGTTAACGGAAAAAAATATTGATGTAGTAGTTCATGACATTTTAGGATTACCAGGTGAGACTAAGGCTGATATGTTAAAAACTATAAATTACATTGCTCATTCAGGTGCGAAGGGAATTAAACTTCATTTGTTACATCTAATGGAGAATACACCTATGGTTAAGTTGTATGAGCAAGGAAAGCTAGAATTTTTATCACAAGAAGATTATATTGAGTTAATAACCGAGGGAATAACTCTTTTGCCAAAAGATATGATAGTTCATAGACTAACAGGAGATGCACCAAGAAATCTTTTAATTGGACCAATGTGGAGTTTGAAAAAATGGGAAGTGCTTAACTCAATAGATAAGGTTATGGAAGAAAATGATTTATGGCAAGGAAAGAATTTTAAGGAGTAATTAAGTTTATTATATTTAGAAATGGGGTAACATGGTGAAAGTAGATATTATAATATCCGCTAATGATATAGTGGAAAGTAAAATTAAGGATAAAGTTGTTGTAGTAATTGATATGTTTAGGGCAACTTCAGTAATAGTTACAGCGTTAAGTAATGGATGTGAAGAAGTCATTCCATATTTAACAATAGAAGAAACATTGGAGGCTGCAGATAAAATTTGTAGAGATAATTACTTATTGGGAGGAGAACGTAATGCTGTCAAAATAGATGGTTTTGATTTATCTAATTCTCCATTAGAGTACACAGAGGATATTGTAAAAAACAAGAAAGTTTTATTTACAACAACAAATGGGACTAGGACGCTTGCTAGATCAAAGTATGCAGGAAGAATATTAATAGGTGCTATGATAAATGCAAAGGCAGTAGCTAAAAAATTAATTGAATTAAATCAAGATGCAGTTATTATAAATGCAGGAACCAATGGAAATTTTTCCATGGATGATTATATTTGCAGTGGGTATATAATTAATGAAATGTTAGTTTATGGTGAAAAGTTAGAACTTACGGATATAGCAAAGACAGCTAATATAATATATGAAGGAAATTTAGAGATAATGAGTTATGTAAAGCAAGCAACGCATTATTCAGTTATGAAAGCTCTAAATTTGGATAATGACATTAGTTATTGCACTAAAAAAAGTATTATAGATATAGTTCCAGAGTATAAAGATAATAAGATAACAATATTAATTTAAACAGAATTTATACTTCTAATTAATAAGAAAATAAAATTATTTTTAAATAAAAAACGAACGGATCAAGAAATTAAGGATATTCTTGATCCGTTCGTAATTATCTCGAATGAATAATTTTAAATAATTTTGATAATAATCCAGTTTTTTTAGATTGAACTTCATTTTGAATGTAATAAGCTTGCTCAATTACATTCTTAAATTTTTTAATTTCATTTATCAAATTGTTATCTCTAGATATGGATAATTGATTAAATTCATTAAGTTGTGTAGTTATAGTGCTTTCTAACGAATTTTCTTCAGTTTTATGTTCTATACGAAATTTAGAGTCAATGTGATCCTTAAGTTCATTTAAAATAGTATCTTTAAGATTTTCCATGTATTTATTTTGTTCTTGAACTACTGCTTCAGCAACTTTTTGAACGAATAATTGATTATTTTCAGTAATCTTGTCAGCTAAATATTTTTTAAAGTCTTCAATTTCTTTATTTTCCTTGTTTTGTATCATAGCGCCAATATCTAACTGAAATTCTTGGCAGTAATTTTGAATTTCTTTAATAGTCATTCCTTTGTTCTTTAATTTAATTAAAAATTCAAGTTTATCTATATCTCTAGCTGTATATCGTAATTCTTTATCTGATATTTCTATTTGTAAAATATTATCAAAAACGTTGGTATAATAGAGTATATTTTTGTCTTCTTCATCTAGTAAAGAAGATACCTGACTAATTGTATAATATGATAAATCTCCTCTTTTTTTCTTTTTTATTATAACTTCTTCATCAATATTTATTTGTGCATTTTCAGAATTCATAGTTTATTAAATCCCCCTTAATTAAATTCAAATTAAAACAAATTAGTATGATTAATTAAATGTCATATAAAACCCCTAATATAATTTAATAATTTAAGAAAATGCCTAGAATTATATAATTAGTTTATTATAATATTAAAATCTGTAATTAAATTTACTTATAATAAACTTAATTATTACTAAATCAGAGTATTTTAATTTTTTATTGTTGAAATTAATCAGATTATAAATAATTGTACTTTAAATTTCTGCCAGTATAGTATAAAATTATAATTGTTAATATAGCTATATTAATATTATATAATAAATATAGAGAATAAAAAATAATAAATATTCAAAATGATAGGATAAATTTGTTATAATTAAATAATTGGGAGGATAAGTTATGGAAAAGAGCAAAATATTATTAGTTGCATTAGGACAAGGTGCTGGCAATGTAGTAGATGGTTTATTGAGTAAGAATAAAAGTTATAATGGATTATTTTTCAATAGTAGTTTGTTTGATATTAAGCCGTTAAAAAATGCAAATATCGACAAAAATGTTTATTTATATCCAGGAACTGATGGCTCTGGAAGAGATCGTACTAAATCAAAAGAAATGATAAAAGATAATGCAAATGCTATAGGGACTTTATTAAGAAAATATCCTCAAACAGAAGTTATGGTTGTCTTTACAAGCATGGCAGGTGGGACAGGATCAGGTGCAATTAAAACGTTTATACAAATAGCATCTGCTGCCATACCTACAACAAAAATAAATGTGGTGGCAATTTTACCAAGTTTAACTGAAGATCAGTTATCATTAAGAAACACTATAGAATGCTGGAATGATATTAACAGTATAATGGATTTGATAAGTGATATTAAGTTTGTTGATAATAATAAAAGAAATACATATAAAGAGATAAACAATGAAGTGGTTGATAATTTAGATTTGGCATATAATCTAATGGGAACGCATATTGATGGTACTATTGATAGGAAAGATTCATTGAGAATAAATACAGCAGATGGATCAGGGCTTGTCTTTAAACTTTATGATGGATTAAAAGATGCAAAGAGTGCTATAGATTTAGCTATACAAAATAGTATATTTGCGCAACCAGATACATATGATTGTGATTATTTAGGTATAAATCTAAAAATCGATGGTTATGATCCAAATGAAATTGCTAAAAGTTTTGAAGTTTATAGAAGTACTTATATCACATACAATAATGACTTTAATGTAGTTGTTCTTGGAGGTTGCGAAACTCCTACAAAATCAATTAAATTAATAAAAATGGCATTAGATGATAAATCTAAGAGAAAGTTGGAAAGATCTAAAAAGAGAAGTTTAATTATAGATTTTGATGATGAAGGTAGTACTAAAGAAAATAATAGTGGAATAGAAGACTCTCATGTAGGTGATGGTGGAGAGCTAGAATTTTCTTTTGAATAGTCATTGCATGATATAATATAAGACATAAATATGAGTGGATGTTGGACTAGTTTTAGTGAAATACCCACTCATAATTTTATTTATTGTTATATTGTTTGATTAATTGATAAATCCTTGGTGAACAATTTTTTCCTTTGCAATTACCACTTCCGGCACCTGTAGCTTTTTGAACTTCTTCTACAGTTGAAGCACCATTTTTAATAGCCTCTTTGATTTTAGCTCTAGTAATTAGCTTACAGGTACAAGTTTTGGTTAATTTATCTAAAATAGCTTCATTTAAATCATTTTCCATAAAAAACTCTCCTTTGCAGATAGTTATTTTAGATAATTAAATCATTTCATTTTAAATTGGTCAATAGAATTTATTAATAAATTTTATTTAATGTTTTTCAATAATTGACAATTAAAAATCATTAATATATAATTATTACAATAAAAAGACTATGATTAGGAAAAGTATCTTGGATGACATTTTTAGAGAGTAGCTGTTTGGTGCAAAGCTATAATAAGTCTAGGAGAAAATCACCTAGGAGTTGGAGACTGAAAAGCTTTATGCTGAATAAGTTATCACGTACAGCCTGCGTTAAAGGATAGAGTATGTTAGTACTTGAATTTAAACATTTAATTTTTTGTTTAAATGTTTAGCCTTAGGTGGTTTGCGAATTCAACTTCGTCCTTTAGGATGGAGTTTTTTTATTTACAAAAAATCATAGAATTTTTAAAGTCTATAAGGGCTAAAAAATAAGAATTTAGAAAGTATAAGGTTAGTGATTAGCAGTTAATGGTCTCAGGAATATTGAATAATAAGCTTTAAAAAAATAATATATAAAAAATGCGAAGCGTTTTTTATCCTAGCAACTGTAAATTGTAAACTGTAAACTGATTATAAGGAAGGGGATTTTTAATGTACAACAAGGTAGATTCGTCAAAAGGTACCGTCAACATCGAAAAAGACATAGCAAAGCTTTGGAAGGAAAAAGATATTATAAAAAAGAGCTTTGATTCTAATCAGGATGGAGAGTATTTCACTTTCTATGATGGACCTCCAACAGCAAATGGAAGACCTCATGTTGGTCATATTTTAACTAGAGTTATGAAAGATATTATTCCAAGATATAAAGTTATGAAGGGCCATAGAGTTCTAAGAAAAGCAGGATGGGATACTCATGGGCTTCCTGTAGAATTAGAAATAGAAAAGAAGCTTGGAATTTCAGGAAAAGAACAAATTGAAGATTTTGGCGTGGAAAAGTTTATTAAAGAATGTAAAGATAGTGTATTCTCATATGTTAGCTTATGGGAAGATATGTCACATCAAATAGGATATTGGGTTGATATGGAAGATCCGTATGTAACTTACCATGATAATTATATTGAATCAGAATGGTGGGCACTAAAGAAATTATGGGATAAAGGCTTATTATACAAAGGTCATAAGGTAATGCCTTATTGCCCAAGATGTGGAACTGCTCTTTCATCTCATGAAGTTGCTCAAGGATATAAGGATGTTAAAGACTTAACTGCAACAGCTAAGTTTAAAGTTAAAGGAGAAGAAAACAAGTATATACTTGCTTGGACAACAACTCCTTGGACATTACCATCTAACTTAGCATTATGTATCAATAAGGCTTACACATATGCTGATGTTAAAGTCGGTGATGAAGTTTATGTATTAGCTAAGGACTTAATAGGAACAGTTCTTAAAGATTTAGAACATGAAGTAATTAAAGAGTATAAAGGTGAAGAATTATTAGGTACTGAATACGAACAATTAATGCCTTTTGCTAAAGTTGAAGGTAAAGCGTTTGTAGTAATCCATGGAGATTATGTAACACTTTCAGATGGTACTGGTATAGTACATATTGCACCAGCTTATGGTGAAGATGATAGTCTTGTTGCAAAGCAAAATGGTATTGCATTTGTAAATTTAGTAGATGCAAGTGGTAATTTTGTTTCAGAAGTAACTCCATGGGCAGGAAAGTTTGTTAAAAAGTGTGATGAAAGTATCTGTAATTACTTAGAAGAAAATAATAAGTTATTTGATAAGCATAAACATCTTCACTCATATCCTCATTGCTGGAGATGTGATACACCACTTTTATATTATCCAAAAGACAGCTGGTTCGTTGCAATGACTCAAATGAGAGATAAGTTACTTGAAAATAATGATAAAGTAAACTGGTATCCTGATAACATTAGAACAGGAAGATTTGGTAAATTCCTTGAAAATGTTATTGATTGGGGTATTTCGAGAGATAGATACTGGGGGACACCACTTCCAATATGGCAATGTGAATGTGGTCATAGAGATTGCATTGGAAGCAGAGCTGAATTGGAAGAAAAGGCAACTACAGACTGCAAAGGTATAGAATTGCACAAACCTTATGTAGATGGAATCAAGTTAAAATGTCCTGATTGTGGGAAGGAAATGACTAGAACTAATGAAGTAATTGACTGTTGGTTCGATTCAGGATCAATGCCTTTTGCACAATGGCACTATCCATTTGAAAACAAAGAAAAATTTGAAAAGAATTTTCCAGCTCAATTTATATCAGAAGCTGTTGACCAAACAAGAGGATGGTTCTATACATTAATGGCACTATCAACATGTTTATTTGATACAAATCCATTTGAAAACTGTATAGTACTAGGTCACGTATTAGATAAAAAGGGACTTAAGATGTCTAAGTCTAAGGGAAATGTTGTTGATCCATTTGAAGTGCTAAATAGTCAAGGTGCAGATGCTACAAGATGGCATTTTTACACTGCAAGTGCTCCATGGCTTCCAACAAGATTTTCAGTTGATGACGTTGCAGAAACTCAAAGAAAGTTCTTAGGAACTTTATGGAATGTATATTCATTCTATGTGTTATATGCTGAAATAGATAATTTTGATCCAACTAAGTATGCAGATTTTGTTTCAGAAAATGTAATGGATAAATGGATTATATCTAAGCTAAATACATTAATTGAAACAGTTGATGATGGATTAAACACTTATAAGATCACTCAAGCAGCGTTAGCTATTGAAGATTTTACAGATGAGTTATCAAACTGGTATGTAAGAAGAAACAGAGCTAGATACTGGACACAAGAATTAACAGATGATAAGATTGGTGCTTATGTAACATTATATAAAGTGTTAGTTAATTTAGTTAAGGTAGCATCACCATTTGTACCATTTATGACAGAGGAGATTTATCAAAACTTAGTTTTAAATCTTGATAAGAATGCTCCAGAGAGTATTCACTTATGTAGCTGGCCAGAAGTAAATAAGGAAGCTATAAATGAAGAATTAGAAAAGGAAATGGATTTAGCTTATACATTAGTTAAGCTTGGAAGAAGTGCTAGAAATGCTGCTAACATTAAAAATAGACAGCCACTTTCAGAATTGCTTATTTCAACAAAATCGCTTCCAGAGTATTATGGAGATATAGTAAAAGAAGAATTAAATATCAAGATGGTTGAATTAGGAGCTGACCTTTCTAAATATGTTAACTTCGAAATTAAACCAAACTTACCTGTTATAGGTAAAATGTATGGTAAATTAATTCCTCAGATCAAAAAAGCAATTTCGGAAAAGAATCAAATGGAATTAGCTCAAAAGATTCAAAATGGTGAAAGCGAAACTATAGTTGTTAATGATACAGAAATAGTTCTTACAAACGAAAATCTTTTAGTTACAATGCAGGGATTAGAAGGTTATGCATTTGCAGGTGAAGGTGAACTAGGAGTTGTTTTAGATACTACAGTAACACCAGAACTTCAAGAAGAAGGTCATGTAAGAGAAATTATTTCAAAGATTCAAAATATGAGAAAAGATAAAGGTTTTGAAGTAGCAGATAAGATAAAGCTTTATGTAGCAAATAATGATATGTTAGTTGAAGTTATTAAGAAGTTTGAAGAAACAATTAAGAAAGAAACTTTAACTAATGAAGTTATTTATAACAAAGAAGCTGATTATTCAGAAGCGGCTATTAATGGTGAAATATTAAAGATGACAGTAGAAGTCATAAAATAGTTAAGATAGCTAGGAATTTCAAGTCTTATTGAAATTCCTAGCTATTTTAGAATATCTACTTGCACAAGATGAAACTCGAATTAAGTAAGCATAAATTAACTTTATTACTATTTTTACATATTATTTTTAATATTTTTTTAAGTAATTAAATAAAGTTACAAATATAAGGTTAGAAACTGTGATTTTTGACAAAACTTATGATATAATAAAAATTTATTATAAGTTTTGTTGATTTATAATGTAATATGTTAGTATAATAGAAATATCTAGAAAAATTCAAAGGAGGAATTAATAATGGCTACTTCTATAAAGGATGTTGCAAAGGAAGCTGGAGTATCAATTGCAACTGTTTCTAGAGTTTTAAATGATATCGATGTAGTAAATGAAGATACAAAGAAAAAAGTTTTAGATGCAATAAAAAAACTTGGATATAGACCTAATATAGTTGCACGAAGTTTAAAAACTCAAAGAACAAAAACAATAGGAATCTTACTTCCAGATATATCAAATCAATTTTACCCAGAAATTGTGAGAGGTGCTGAGGATGTTTCCAATATATATGATTATAATATAATATTGTGTAATTCAGACTTGGACATAGAAAAAGAAAAAGAATACTTAAGAGTACTCAAAGAAAAAATGGTTGACGGTGTAATCTATATGAGTATCTCTCTTAATTCAGAAATATTAGATTTAATAAATGAATTAGATGTAAAGACTGTCTTAGTTGAAACTAAAGATAGAGAAGGTGTACTGCCAAGTGTAACGATTGATAACGTTAAAGCAAGCTATGATAGTACAAAGTTATTAATTCAAAAAGGAATAAAAGAAATTGCATTCATAGGTGTTGGTAAAGATAGTGAAAATGCTTGGGGAGATAGATTTATCGGATATGAAAAGGCTATGAAGGAAGCAGGCATAAAAATAGATCAAGAGTTAGTGTATTTTGAGTCAATGAAAGTAAAGAGCGGGTATGAAGGAATACAAAAATTCTTAAAGGATAAAAAGAAATTTAAAGGTGTAGTATGTGCATCTGATGATATTGCTATGGGAGCAATAAATGCTTTAAGAGATAATAAGTTAAAAGTTCCAAAGGATGTAAGTGTAGTTGGATTTAATGATAATTTTGCTGCATCAATATTCTATCCAAAGATTACTACAATCTCACAACCAACTTATGATATGGGATCAGTAGCTATGAGAATGCTTATAAAACTTTTAAATAAAAAAGAACTAGAAGAACCACATTATGTTTTAGAACATGAATTGATTGAAAGAGAAAGTACGATTTAATTTCAACAAGAATTACAATTAGAAGGTAGGGCGTAGTTAATGCACTACCTTTTTTATAGTTGCAACAGCAACTAAACAATGTTAGAATAAGGTTTATTTTGATTAGTTGAAAGCTTTTAATTATCAAGGAGGATATTAATGAATAGTCAAAAACGATTAGAAGAAATGAGTGTAGGTAAGTTACTATTAGAATTTTCGATTCCAGCAGTTATTGGTATGTTGGTTAATACTTTATATAACATAATTGATAGAGTATTTATTGGACATATTGAAGGGATAGGAGAATTAGCAATGGCCGGTGTTGGAATAACAATGCCGTTAATGACTATAATATTGGCGTTTGGAATGCTAATTGGGATTGGTACAGCTACAAAGGTGTCAATAAAACTGGGGGAACATGATAGAGAAGGGGCAGAAAAACTTTTAGGAAATGCTTTTTCATTAATAATTATTATAAGTATTTTACTTACAATACTAGGAATTATATTTGTAGATCCACTGTTAAAAATGTTTGGAGCAAGTGATAATATTATAGTTTTTGGTAGGGAATTTATTCAAATAATCTTCATGGGATGCATATTTAATATGATAAGTTTTGGTCTTACTCACTCAATTAGAAGTGATGGAAGTCCTAAAATAGCAATGATGATTATGATAACAAGTGCAGTTATAAATACAATTTTAGAACCAATATTTATTTTTGGGTTAGGACTTGGTGTTAGAGGTGGAGCACTTGGAACAGTTATTGCACAATTAATAAGTAGTATTTGGATTTTATATTACTTTACCAAGGGCTCTAGTGTTCTTAAGATTAGAAGAAGTAATTTAAAACTTGATAAAGCAATTGTGTTAAGTATTTTTGCAATTGGAATAAGTCCATTTATTATGCAACTTTCACAAAGCGCTGTTCAAGTAGTAGCCAATAATTCATTGCAAACATATGGTGGAGATATAGCAGTTGGTGCAATGACAATTATAAATAGTGTTGCATTAATATTTTTAATGCCTATCTTTGGATTGAATCAAGGTCTTCAACCTATAATAGGGTATAATTTTGGTGCAAAAAGACATGATAGAGTTAGGCAGGCTGTAAGATATGGGATTATTGCTGCAACAATAATCGTATCAATTGGTTTTATTGTTATTGAAGGTTTTGCTGAAAAATTAGTTGTAATATTTAATAATGACTCTTCTCTTATAGAAGTTACGGCACATGGAATAAGAATATTTCTTGTAATGCTTCCACTAGTGGGATGTCAAATTATAATTACAAACTATTTTCAATCTATTGGCAAGGTTAAAATTTCAATGTTTTTAAGTTTGTTGCGCCAAGTTATAATATTAATCCCTTGTATGCTTATAATACCAGTGTTTAAGGGATTGGATGGAGTTTGGATTGCTGGAGCAACATCAGACATTTTGTCAGTTATGGTTACATTAATTGTTTTTGCAAAAGTATCAAAAAAGGTGAAAGAAAATAATGACAAAGAAAAAATTATATTTGAAAATTAAATTTTAATACAAATATAATTGATGTTAAAATATGAAAATAAGTTTATCCAAAATATTTTGAGATAAACTTATTTTTATATGTAAATAATTAAGAGGATAAGAAAGCGAAATTAAGTTTTTAATAATAAGGATATTTGACCCAAGGATACTCATTGATATCAACAACATTAAAAAACAATGTTCTTCCTATATTAGTATTAATTATTGCATCGTGAGCTATTTTTTTGGCTTTTTCTTTATTAAGGAAAAAGTTACATTTAAAAAAAAGACGAAGATCTTCCTTTGCAACACACTTGAATATATTAATACCATCATGTGTAATATTTTCTACTATTTTTACTATATCGTCTTGTCTTAAAGCGCAATTTACTATAATCATAAACAACATCAACCTCTTTTGCTTAAATTTTATAAAATGACGTCAATTCTTAATCGTCGCTTAAACAAGTATAAATATTAATTATATTATAATTGGATTTTTTATAAAAATCAACAAAAGATGACAAAAAACATGGTTGATTTAGAAAAAAAGATAAAAAAAGAGGGGAAAATGACTATTTTGAGATATATATTTAATAAAATTAAAATAAACCTTGTATAATAGAATAAAAATCCATTATATAAGGTTTATTTTTATAAATTAGTATTAATTTTTATTTTTAATATTAAAGAATTCCTTCATTCATTAATATAGTTTCTAAGTTTTGAACTCTATTTGATAAACATATAAATTTTTCCTTTAATTGTTCTTTTGAAGGGGAATCTGTATGTATATATTTTTCCATTTCTTCTACAGCTTTTAAAGCTTCCTCTACATCTTGTTGCGCTATCTTTAAATTTGAATTATCCATGAAAATTCTCCTTTTTATTTATTTATGTTTAATAAGTATATCCTATCACTACTAAAAAATAAGTGCAAGGAATATAAATGTAAAGAATAATTATACTATGGGGGAGAATATGATAAATTATATTTGGTTTTTTCTAATATTTTTCGGAATTTTAGTTGGGATATTGAGTGGAAATGGTGAAATTATTTCTAAAGCAATAATTAATTCATCAGGGAATACTGTTACTTTTGCAATTGAACTTACTGGTATAATGTGTTTTTGGTGTGGTGCGATGAAGGTGGCCGAAAATAGTGGACTCACAGAAAAAATATCGAAATTATTAAAACCAATTCTAAAACTTATTTTTAAAGAAGCATCAAAGGACGAAAAAACTTTAGGTGCTATAGTAATGAATCTTACAGCTAATATGATGGGATTGTCTAATGCAGCAACACCATTTGGAATTAAGGCAATGGAGGAAATGAATAGGTTAAATGATAATAAAGGGATTGCATCTAATGATATGGCACTTTTTCTAGTATTAAATGCTACTTGTATTCAATTAATTCCATCTACAATAATTTCTATAAGAGCTGCATGTAATTCATTAAATCCAGGTATTATAATATTACCTACACTAGTATCTACTACAACAGCAGCAATTGTTGGAATAGTATGCTGCAAAATATTGCAGAAGTATTTTTGATTTACAGAGGGAGAATAATTATATGTTTAATTATTTAAGTAAAAGCATAATACCAATAATATTTTTACTTATTATAACCTATGGAATGTTCAAAGGAAGAAAAGTTTATGAATGGTTTATAGAAGGAGCTAAAGATGGTTTACAAGTAACTTTAAGGATATTTCCATATCTTTTAGCTATGATAATTGCAGTGCAAATATTTAAGGAAGCTAAATTAATGGATTTATTAAATAATCTAATAGCACCTATCGGAAATTTGATTGGATTGCCAAAGGATCTTATTCCTTTGCTAATAATAAAACCTTTATCAGGAAGTGGAGCAATAGGGGTATTTACAGATATAATAAAAAGTTTTGGACCAGATACTAGAACTGGACTTATAGCTTCTGTTGTAATGGGGAGTACAGAAACAATATTTTACACAATTACAGTGTATTTTGGAGCAATAAAAGTTAAAAAAATAAGGCATACTTTATGGGCAGCAATACTAGCAGATATGACAGCAATAATTATGGCAATTTTTGTGGTAAATATATTTTTATGTTAAGTATCTTTATTAGTGTAAATTTTTGCAGTATTATATGTTTGTAGAAGAAAATATTTCTAAACAGGAAAGAGGATACATTTATGAAGAAAGAGGCATTTATTAGAAACAGAAGTAATTTAATCAACAGTTTAGAAAATAATTCGATTGTAGTTTTATTTTCAGGAAAGCCATGCAAAAAGACTGGAGATGAATTCTATCAATTTACAGTTAATAAAAATTTTTATTATTTAACAGGAATACAAGAAGAAGAGCATATTATAGTTTTGTCAAAAATTAAAGGAGAAATAAGCGAAAAGCTATTCTTAAAAGATTTAGATTTAGATAAAGAGTTATGGAATGGAAAGACTTTAAGAGATACTGAGGGGCAAGAAATATCTGGCGTAAAAGATGTAGTTTATATGAAGGAATTTACTTCTTATTTAAATAGGTTAATAAGAGGTGTTGAAGAGATTAATTTATATTTAGATTTAGATAGAGAAGAAATGGAAGAAGAAGACTCTATAGCTAATGTTTTTGGAAGGGATATGAATCAAAAATACCCTTACATTAATATAAAAAATATATCTCATAAGATAGCACCTCTAAGAATGATTAAATCTGATGAAGAAATAGCAGAAATGAGAAAAGCAATAGAAATAACAATAGCAGGTGTAAAGTCGTTAATGAAAAATGCTAAAGCTGGAATGAAAGAATATGAGCTTGAAGCATATTTTGATTTTGAATGTAAAACAAAAGGAGTTAAGGATTACGCCTTCAGAACTATTGCAGCAGCAGGAAAAAATGCGGCAATACTTCATTATGTAAATAATGATAGCGAAATAAAAGATGGTGATTTAATATTATTTGATCTAGGAGCTCAATGGAATTTATATAATGCAGATATCACTAGAGATTTTCCGGTAAATGGGAAGTTTACAGCTAGACAAAAAGAAGTTTACGAAGCTGTTCTAAGAGTGAATAAAGCTGTTATTAAAAAGATAAAGCCAGGTGTAGATTCTAAAGAATTAAATGCGTGGGCAAAGGATTTAATTGCTGAAGAATGTATTGGATTAGGACTTATTAAAGAAAAGTCTGAAGTTAATAAATATTATTGGCATAGCATAGGACATAATTTAGGGTTAGATACCCATGATTTGGGAATATTGGGAAGAGAATTTACTTTTGCAGAAGGAATGGTATTTACAGTTGAACCAGGAATATACATTAGTGAAGAATCTATTGGAATAAGAATTGAAGATGATATTTTAGTTACCAAGGATGGTTGCGAAGTCTTGACCAAAGATATGATTAAAGAAGTTAATGAAATTGAAGAGTTTATGAAATAATATATACTGCATCTAAGAAATTCATAGATTAACTTGTTAAATATAATGAAAAGTATTTGGTAAAATAGCAAGTCAATCTGTTTGACAGCATTGACTTGGTGTTTTATTTGCTAATAACAGTATTAAAGGAAGGTTGGAATAAATGAAAGTATCAGAACGAATACAAAAATTAAGGGAACTAATGAAAAAAGAGAAAATAGATTATTATATAGTGCCAAGTGAGGATTTTCATCAAAGTGAATATGTAGCTGAATGTTTTAAAGCAAGAGCGTATATAACAGGTTTTACTGGATCTGCAGGAACAGCCTTAATTGGATTAGAAAAAGCGATTTTATGGACTGATGGAAGGTATTTCATACAAGCTAACCAACAATTAGAAGGTTCAGGAGTAGAACTTTTTAAGATGAGAATTCCAGGATGGCCAACATTAGAAGAATGGCTTATGGAAAATGTGTCAGAAGGTCAGACGTTAGGCTTTGATGGAAGAGTATTACCAGTTAATAGATACAAAGATATTTTAAAAATAAAACAAAACAAAAATATTAATATTGCTATGGATAAAGATTTAATTGAAGAAATTTGGACTGATAAACCAGAAATGCCAAAGGAAAAAGTTTTTATACTTGATACAAAATATTGTGGAAAGAGTGCAAAGGAAAAAATCCAAGAAGTAAGAAATGATATGAATAAATTAGGAAGTAAAGCTTATATTATATCATCATTAGATGATATAGCCTGGCTTTTTAATATTAGAGGAAACGATGTTAAAAATACGCCAGTAGTTTTATCATACGCACTAATTGATGAGGATAGAGCAATACTTTATATAGATGTAGAAAAAATTTCCGATTCAGATAAAGAAGCTTTATCTAGAGAAGGAATTATAATAAAAAATTATGAGGATGTATTCGAAGATATAAAAGAAATAAAGGACAGTATCATATTTGATTCGGACAAAGTAAGTGCCTATATATATGAACAAATTAATAATGATGTTAAGAAAATAGAAGAGTTAAATATAACTACAAAATTAAAAGCAATAAAGAATGAAACAGAAATAAATAGCCTTAAAAATTGCCAGCTTAAGGATGGAGTTGCAATGGTAAGGTTTATAAAATGGATTAAGGATAACGTAGGAGAAGAAGTTATTACAGAACTTTCATTAGCTGACAAGTTGTGTGAAATAAGAAGTAAAGGTGAATTATTTATAGAAGAAAGCTTTGCTACAATTGCAGGGTACAAGGAACATGCAGCAATGATGCATTATTCAGCAACAGAAGAAAGTGCATATGAGTTAAAAAAAGAAGGGATATTGCTAGTTGATAGTGGTGGACAATACTTCGATGGAACTACAGATATTACTCGTAGCATTATTTTGGGAAAATTGACTGAAGAAGAAAAAAGAGATTTTACATTAGTATTAAAGGCGCATATTGGCCTTATGAAGGCTGTATTCTTAAAGGGAACAACAGGTTCTAATGTAGATATATTAAGTAGAAGGGTTTTATGGGAAGAAGGGCTAGATTATAAATGTGGAACAGGACATGGAGTAGGTTTCTGCTTAAGTGTTCATGAAGGACCACAAACAATAAGGCCAATTCCAAATACAGTAGAGTTAGAACCAGGAATGATATTAACTAATGAACCAGGAATATATAGAGAAGGAAAACATGGAATCAGAACAGAGAATATAATGCTAGTTGTTCCAGATAAAAAAGATGAAGAATTTGGAGAATTTTATAAATTTGAAACAATGTCATATTGTCCAATAGATTTAGAAGGAATTGATGTGAATTTACTAACAGATTATGAAAAAGAATGGTTGAATGATTACCATAAAGAAACTTATGAAAAATTAAGCCCATTTTTAAATGATGATGAAAAGCAATTCCTTAAAGAAGAAACTAAAGCAATATAATACATTTAAAGTTATTATTCTTAATATAGAAATTAAAAATAATTTCACTAATCAATTATAAATATATTATTGCACTTAATTCTAACAAATAGTATAATGTAAATAATTTGAGAATTAACAGGAAGTATTGTAATTTAAGTTAACTGCGTAAAATTATATTAAAAAATTCTGAAAGAATTTTACTTCAACTGTAAACTGTTAATTGTCCACAGGATACCCTGAAGGGCATAAATTTTTAATTGTATAAGATTGCGATGATGAGAAGAGTAGTAAAAGAATCATTCTATAAGAGAGCTAATACATGCTGAAAGTTAGCGTTTGTGAATTTTATGAAGATGGTCTTAGAGCATGTTTTTTGAGCCAAGATATTGGTTAGGGAAATACGGGCGCAACCGTTATATTGCAGGGTGATGATGGTCACCTAATAAGTTATTCATTGTGAAGTGAGTAAGAAATAGAGTGGTAACACGTATAATGCGTCTCTATATAGGTTTTAATATCCTATATAGAGGCTTTTTTATTATAAATGTAAAATCGCAGTGAAGTATTTTTTTAGATATATAAATACTCATTGGCTTAAAATAAGGAGGAACACAAATAATGTGTACAGATTGTAAAAAAACATATTATATTACTACACCAATTTATTATCCATCAACAAAGCTACATATAGGAAATACTTATACTACTGTAGCTGCGGATGCACTTGCAAGATTCAAAAGATTAACAGGCTATGATGTAATGTTTTTAACAGGAACAGATGAACATGGTCAAAAGATTCAAAGAATAGCTGAAGAAAAGGGAATTACACCAAAAGAGCATGTAGATGAAGTTGTTGCTGGTATTAAGGATCTTTGGAGCATGATGAATATAAGTTATGATAAGTTCATTAGAACTACTGATGATTATCATATTAAAGCTGTTCAAGATATATTTAAGAAATTATATGATCAAGGAGATATCTATAAGAGTTCTTATGAAGGGTGGTATTGTACACCTTGTGAATCATTTTGGACTGATACTCAATTGGTAGATGGAAACTGTCCTGATTGTGGAAGACCAGTTGAAAAATCAAAGGAAGAAGCTTATTTCTTTAAAATGAGTAAATATGCAGATAGATTAATAAAATATATTGAAGATCATCCGGATTTCATTCAACCAGAATCAAGAAAGAATGAAATGTTAAATAACTTCTTAAGACCAGGTCTTCAAGATCTTTGCGTATCAAGAACAAGCTTTAACTGGGGAGTTCCTGTAACTTTTGATGAAAGTCATGTTGTGTATGTTTGGATAGATGCATTATCAAACTATATAACTGCTCTTGGATATGGTCAAGATAACAAAGAATTATACGATAAATTCTGGCCAGCAGATGTGCATTTAATAGGAAAAGATATTTTAAGATTCCATACTATTTATTGGCCAATTATGTTAATGGCATTAGATTTACCACTTCCAAAGCAAGTATTTGGGCATGGATGGCTTCTTGTTGATGGTGGAAAGATGTCAAAATCTAAAGGAAATGTAGTTGATCCGGTTGTTCTTGTAAATGAATTTGGAGTAGATCCTGTAAGATATTATTTATTAAAGGAAATTCCATTTGGAGCAGATGGATTATTTAATAATGAGATATTTATAAAGAAGATAAATTCTGACCTTTGTAATGACTTAGGTAATCTTTTATCAAGAACAGTTGCAATGGTTGAAAAATATTTTGCTGGAGAAATGCCTGCACAAGTTGAAAAAGAAGCTATTGATGATGAATTAATAAGTTTAGCTTTAGCAGCGCCAGGAAAAATTGAAGCAGCAGTTAATGAATTAAATATACCACAAGCTTTAGAATATGTATTTGAATTAATAGGAAGAGCAAATAAGTATATAGATGAAACAACTCCATGGATATTAGCTAAGGATGAGGCTAAAAAAGCTAGACTTGGAACAGTTCTTTATAATTTAGCTGAAAGTCTTAGATTTGCATCAGTAATGATTTCAGCCTTCTTACCAGATACAGCTAAAAAGATCAATGAACAAATAAATACTTCAGAAATAGCATGGGAATCACTAAAAGCATTTGATGGAACAAAGGCTGGAACAAAAGTTGTTAAAACTGAAAACTTATTTCCAAGAATAGATGTTGATAAAAAGCTTGCAGAATTAGAAGCTTTAAGAGCGGCATCTCAACCAGCTAAGAGAGAAATAACTCCAATTAAAGAAGAAATCACGATTGAAGATTTTGAAAAAATTGATTTAAGAGTTGTTAAAGTATTAGCTTGTGAACAAATAAAAGGAGCTAAAAAATTATTAAAATTAAAAGTGGATTTAGGTGGAGAAGAAAGACAAGTGGTTTCAGGAATAGCAGTCCACTATAAACCAGAAGAATTAGTTGGAAAAAATGTTGTGCTAGTAGCTAATTTAAAACCTGTAAAACTTAGAGGTGAATTATCACAGGGAATGATTTTATGTGCTGCAACGGATGATGATAGCGTGTTAAAGGCTGTAGATCCAGGAGATCTAGAATCAGGAAGCATAGTAAGATAAGCAGGTAAGTGAAAGTACAAAAGTGATGCTCCAAATCTTGTATTTGGCTATAAGTGAAAGGTTCTTGGTTGCAGCATAGCTGCTTCTTTATAAGTGCAGAACTTTCTCTGTGAGCATCTATGATTTATATTCTTGAACTTAGTTAATTCATTTGTGAGTTGATCGCATATAAAAATAATTTTATATGATCACTTACTTTGTGTGGATTGATAATATGTTAGGAATGGAAGTTTCATATTTAATAAATGTAAAACAATAAAAGAACGTCTCACTTAGGGGAGTGAGACGTTCTATAACCATATATTAATGGTTAAAGGGGTAAATAATAATGCTTTAACTACTTTACAATTCATATTTTAAGATATGAATATGGCAATTAGGTGTCAAAAAAATTAATATTATATTAACTTAATTATTGAATTGAGGTATACAATATAAAGAAAGGATTTTATTTATGGAAGGAAAATATAAAATAATAGATAGTCATGCTCATTATGATGATGAAGCTTTTAATGAAGATAGGGAAGTAGTATTTGATGAGATTAGGAAAAATGGTGTTATTGGAGTTCTAAATTGTGCTGCATCATATGATAGCTTGAAAAGTACAGATAAATTGACTAGAGAGTATGATTTCATATTTGGTGCATTAGGAATACATCCAGAAAATGCAAATGATATGAAAGAAAATACGTTAGAAGAAATTAAAGAATACATTAGTAAAAATGATAAAATTGTAGCTATTGGGGAAATAGGATTAGATTATTATTGGGAAGAAAATCCATCAAAAGAAATTCAAAAAGAAGTATTTAGAAGACAAATGAATTTAGCAAGAGAATTAGATTTACCAGTTATTATTCATGATAGAGAGGCTCATCAAGATACATTAGAAATAATGAAAGAATTTCCTGAAGTTACAGGGGTAGTACATTGCTTTTCGGGAAGTGTAGAATTTGCAAAGGAATGCATAAAACTTGGATATTATATAGGTTTTACTGGAGTAGTTACTTTTAAGAACGCTAAAAAAGTAGTTAGTGTAGTAAAGGAGATACCAATAGATAAAATTCTTGTTGAAACGGATTGTCCGTATATGGCGCCTGAACCAAATAGAGGGAAAAGGAATAAATCGGACTATATCGAATATATAATAACTAGAATTGCAGAAATCAAAGAAATTGACCCATATGAAGCGAATTTAAAGTTTAATGAGAATTTTTATAGGTTGATTAAAAAGGAAAAATAAGGTAAAATATAACTTGTATACTTATTAATTTATACTAACAAAGTTTTAGTAAAGATAACATAATAAATCATAATTTAATATTGTTAAATTTTTAACTTTATAATGGAGTAATATAAAATCCGCTATCATTTGTATTTATAATTTTTATGCACAGAGTGCATTATTACTACGCTTCATTATAATGCAAGAGGGTGTTAATTTGACAACTTTGGAATATTAATATATAATCAAAAGACACTCTTGCCAAAGGAGGGAATTTAATGATAGAAAAATTTAAACAATTTGTTAAACAAAGTTTTTCTAACGGTCCGAAGGCAAAAAAAATAGTTGGAGCAATTGCAATTATAGTTGTAGTTGTTACAATAGTGACGATATTGAGCATGAGAAAAACGCTCGTATTAAGTGTAGACGGTAAAGAAGAGACTTTTGTCACTTACAAGGGGACTGTTAAAGATGTGTTGCAAGAAAGAGGCATACAATTAGCTGAAAAAGACAAAGTGCAACCATCCTTGGAATCCAAAGTATCTGCGAAAGAAACTATTAAATTAAAGAGAGCTATTCCAGTAGAAATTAAAGCAAATGGAATACAATTAAAGGTACAAACAGCAGAAGATACAGTTAAAGATATGCTAGAAGCAGAACAAGATACATTAAAAGATCAAGGTATAAGCTTTGATGAAGATGTAGATGAAGTATCACCTTCATTAGATTCTAAGGTAGAAGAAAACTCAAATGTACAACTTGTTAAAGTTGATACCAAAGATCTTGTAGAGAAACAACCAATTAACTTCGATACAATAGTTGAAAATGATGAAAACTTGGACACTAGTGTTCAAAAGGTAAAGAGTGATGGAGTTAATGGTCAAAAGGAAATTACCTATCAAGTAGTATATAAAGATGGAGTAGAAGTTTCTCGGAATGTAAAAAGCGCAAAGACTATTGTAGAGCCACAGAATAAAGTGGTGATAAAAGGAACTGGTCAAGTTTATGCAAGCAGAGGTGGAGAACAAATAAAATATAAGAAAAAAATGAATTGTACAGCAACTGCCTATAGTGGTCATTCGACTACTGCTACAGGAAGAAGACCTGTTAGGAATGAAGGCGGATTAAGTACGATTGCAGTTGATCCATCTGTAGTACCATTAGGAAGCAAAGTTTTTGTAGATGGTTATGGATATGCTATTGCAGCTGATACAGGAGGTGCTATAAGAGGCAACAAAATTGATTTATTTCTTGATTCATCAAGTGAATGTGATAGTTGGGGAAGAAGATCAGTGAATTTATTGTTGGTTGCTTATCCGGGAGAATGGTAAATTATTTTAAGAGATAACATTTGTTATCTCTATTTTTTTCTTTAAATTATAGATATTTTACATTATTATTAAAAGAGATGCGAATGAGATAATAATTTAGAAACTAAATATTTCAGCATAAATGAAAGGAAGTAGAGTTTTGATAAAAGAAGTAATAGTTGTTGAGGGTAGAGACGATGTCGATGCCGTAAAGAAAGCCATAGATGCGGAAATAATAGCCGTTGGGGGCTTTGGAATAAATGCAAAGGTAATAGCACGAATACAGGAAGCTCAAAAGAGAAAAGGTGTAATTGTATTAACTGATCCAGATTTTGCAGGTGAAAAGATAAGAAGAATAATATCTAAAAGAGTTAAGGGAATAAAGCATGCTTATATTTCAAAGGAAGACGGATTAAAGAATGGAGATATCGGAGTAGAAAATGCAAATCCTGAAGTTATTTTAAGAGCACTTGAAATGGCTAAAATAACTCAAGAAGAAAAACATGAATTTTTTACTATGCAGGATATGTTTTATTTCAAGCTTACAGGAGATAATACATCAAAGATTAGGAGAAATATGCTTGGTAAAATATTAGGTATAGGTTATGGGAATGCAGCACAAATGGTTTCTAGGTTAAATAATTACGGAATAACTAAAGAAGAATTTACTAATGCTATAGAAGAAATAGAAAAACAATTGGAAGTAGGTAATAAATAAATGGATTTGAAAGATATAAAAACACAAGAGTTAGTTAAGAAATATAATTTTAAGTTTTCAAAAAGCCTTGGTCAAAATTTTTTAGTTGATGATTCAGTGCTTAATGACATTGTAAGTGGTGCAGAAGTAAATGATGAAGATTTTATAATAGAAATTGGACCAGGAGTTGGAACACTGACTGCACAACTTTTAATGAAAGCTAAAAAAGTGACTTCTATTGAATTGGATAATGACCTAATTCCTATATTGCAACAGGAATTAGGAGATCATAAGAATTTTGATTTAGTACATAAAGATGCACTTAAAGTAGATTTTAACGAACTTATAGGTGATGAGAAGAGTGTAAAATTGGTGGCAAATCTTCCGTATTATGTTACAACTCCTATAATTGTTAAACTTCTTAAGGAAGGATATAATTTCAAATCCTTAACTATTATGATTCAAAAAGAGGTTGCTGAGAGGATTAATGCCGAACCAAATACTAAGGAGTATGGATCATTATCTGTTTTAGTGCAATATTATTGTGATACTAAAATACTTAGAAAGGTACCTCCAACATGTTTTATTCCAAGGCCAAAGGTAGAATCTATAGTAATAAGGTTAGACAAGTTAGATGAACCAAGAGTAAAAGCTAAAAGTATTGCTTTGATGTTTGAACTTGTAAGAGCTGGTTTTAATATGAGACGAAAAACCTTATGGAATGCAGCAAAATCACTTAAAGTTAATGTAGACGCATTAGAAAAGGCATTTGAAAAATCAGGAATAGACCCTAAGCGAAGAGCAGAGACATTAACATTAGAAGAATTTGCATTATTATCAGATTGTATTTTTGAATTTAGGAACTAAATTATAAATATTTTTTAGCAGTGTATGAAACTATGAAAAAATACAAGTTAAATCATAATTGTATTTTCTCCACATATAATATATGGAATAAATATATGTGGAGGGAAAGTAGGGTTGGCACATAATAAGTTGTATAGAAATTTTATAATATTACAAGAAGATGAAAGAGGATATTCTCACTCAAGTGATAAAACTTTATCTGGATATGCTAAGATTGAAGCAAAAGGGGATAAATGTAAAATATCATTTTATGCTCAGAATCTCAGGCCAGAAGATGATTATTCTATGGTACTTATCTGTTCCAAAAGAGATTTGAAACAATTAATTGATATTGGGCCTTTAGCAATAAACAATGTTGGAAAGGCTGATACTAGTAGAGAATATTATGTTAATAACATAGCTGGACTTGGAATATCATATGAAAAAATATCAGGAGCAGCAGTTTGTAAGACAAAAGACAATGAAAGTGAATTCATAATGCATGGATTTATGAATGGGGAAGATTCTTCAGAGAATTGGAGAAAATATAAAATTGTTAAAGTTGATTCTAGAAATGATATTAATAAATTAAATTTAGAAGCTAAGAAAAAAGAGTTCTTTAGTTCAAGCACAGCTAATAACTCAGAAAAATCCAATGATATGGAAATTAAAACATCTAATGTAAATAGCTCCAAAACTGAATTAGGCGAAAACAAAAAAGCTGAAAATAATTTTAAGATTAAAGAGAACATAGAATTAGGAAATTTAAGCACTAATAGTTTTAAAATGGAGGATAAGCAAAATAGAATCCCAGAAAAATCTCCTAATGCAGCGGAAAACATAGAGTCTTTTGATGATGATAGATGTAAAGGCAAAGAAGAGAAAGGATCTCATAAATGTCATAAGTGTGATAAACATGATGATGTTGAAAATGAGAAGGAAGATTTAGAAGACATTATAAGCAAATTAGCTAAAAACTTGGATGAAGATAATGGAATAATAGATATAAACATAGATTATCATATGCATGAGGATGTTATAGTATATGGTTTTATAAAGGATAAGAAACACGGATGTAAGTGGAAAAAATTCAAATTAGAAAAGAAATGTAAAGACAACAATAAAGATTTTAGTAACTATTATTGTAGTGCAAAAAGAGTTGAGGAGAATTTTCAATTAGATAGATTAAATCAAGGTTATAATGATGACAGGTCAGATTTAATAGATTTTGATAAGTATGAGAAAAGCATTCAACCAACAAATACAAATTATTCCAACCAAGGAGCAATGACTCAACCAATTGCAGAAATGGCAAAGTTTAATAAAACTCCTACGGAATCAGGTCAATGTGGAGTAGCTACAAACCAATCAATGGGAGGAACAGGTCAGAAAACTATAGAGAATTCAATGACAAACAATATGGAGAAAACAAATGTAGGGATGCAAAACATTGATTTAACTGAGAGTGGGCCAGCAAAATTAACTAAGCACGAACAAGAAAAACCAGTTGAAGGATTTAATTTAGTTGGAACTATAGGAAAGTTCTTTGAAAAACTTGCAGAAGACTTTAGACCTCATGATGCAAATTTAAGTGATATAAATTATTGTAAATGGTATAAAGTAAATGTTAATAGTATTGATGATTTAGCGGATGAATCAAACTATAATAAATACACTTTAGCATTATACCCAATGTTAAATTATTACCCTTACATTAGTAAAATGGGTCATTTCCTATTAGGGTATAAATGTAATAACATTGGAGAATTGAAGTATATAATATATGCTATTCCGGGAAGTAAAGCGAAAAATGATCAGCCATATGGTGGTAGGACTGGCTTTGTAACATGGACTAATGATAATAAAAATGATTTGGGATATTGGTTAATGTTTTATGACTTTAAAAATTCGTCAATTGTCATCCCAACAAGATAGAGCTAAATCATTATGAATAAAAGGCAATTAATAGTTATATCGATATTATTATCATTAATGTTGATATTAGTCATGATACAAGGGGTATTTAAGGAAAACTTTGAGCAGATAGCTCTTATAAGTCAAGGTATAAGTGAATTTAAAGAATATACTTTTGATGAGAATAAGTACAATATATTTCTACCAAGTGAGTGGATTGTAGAGGAAAAAGAAAGTAAGGGTAAATATGTTAGTTCCACATTAAATTTTAAAGGTAAGGATAATAAGATAAAAGGTCTATTGCAAGTAATAAACACTAAAGAAGATGTAAATGTATTTGCAGAAAATGATTTGAATAATCAGTATTTAGAGTACTATAATTCAGAATTAGTACCTTTTAAGAATTCTAATAGTTCAGGAGTATTAGTTAAATATGAGACAAGCATAAAGGGTGGATATGAGTATAAGAATAAATGTTATTATTTAAATGTTGGAGAAGGGAAGATAATAAAAGTATCATTTAATCTTATAGGAAAGGATTATGAAGAAAATATGAATACTATAGTTAATGCTATTATTTCTAGCATTAAAGTAGTTTGAAGTATAAAAATTAATTTTTTGGTTTAAGCTTTAAAGTATTTCAATTTAAGTGTGAATTGTAAGCTTTAATATAGTAGTTTTATGTATGATAAATAAGATTTGCCAATAAACATGATAAGTATTATAATCTAAGTATCAAGGAGAGGCGAAAATAGCTTCTCCTTGATACTTATTTATGTTTGGAGGGAAGTAATGAGGATAATATTATTTGAGATATTTGGAATACAAATAAAGAGCTACGGATTAATGATTGCAATTGGTATTATAGTTGCAGCAGCTTTATTTATAAATAAGGGAAAAAAGAAGGGCTTTAATGAAGATCATTTATTAAATTTAATAATTTTTGCAGTTATAGGTGGAATAATTGGAGGTAAAGGATTATTTATAATAACAGAAATTGCTGATATTATAAAAGACCCTAAAGTATTATTGGATTTTGGATATGGTTTTGTAATTTATGGCGCAATAGGTGGTGGCGCACTAGCTATATATTTATATTGCAGAAAGAAGAGTTGGGATATAATTGAAATGCTAGATATGACGGTTCCAGGGCTTGCAATTGCACAAGGATTTGGAAGAATTGGATGCTTTTTGGCAGGGTGCTGCTATGGAGCTGAGACTACACTGCCAATAGGAGTTGAATTTCCAGAAGGATCACTTGCTCCTGCAGGAGTACATTTACATCCTACACAAATATATTCATCCATCTTTGATTTTGCAATGGGATTATTTCTTTTATATTATAGTAAGAAGACAAAACAACGTGGTAAAACAATGGGTATGTATTTAATAATATACAGCATAGGAAGATTTATAGTGGAATTTTTAAGAAATGATCCTAGAGGAAATGTGGGTATTTTATCTACATCACAATTTATTGCAATATTTACTTTAGTATTTGGGATTATTGTTTTTTATAACAGCAGAATTTTTAAAGGAGCGAAAAAAAGCATTGAAGAAAAATAAATTTTCAATTATGATGTTAGCTATGTTACTGAGTATAAGTGTAATGCTTTCAGGGTGCAATGTTATTAATGATTTGCAAGTTAAAATGAATTTAAAAAATAATGAATTTGAGTATATAAAGCAAAATAAAGTTGATAAAATCATAATACAGAGCGTTAGAGATAGTGGATTTAGATTTGTGGTTAGAGATGACAAGGCAATAGGTGATATTTATAACATTTTATCAAAAGGTAGTAAAGTTTCGCAAAAGAGTTCTTATGATCCAGATTACGTTTTTGAAGTGTATACTGGCACTGATGTAAAAAAATACAACTATGTAGTTGGAGATAATGGACATGATATTGGAAATTTCTATGACGACAATACAGAATTTTCAGTTCCTAAAAATTTAGAGAATACTATAATGCAAAATCTTTCATTTATAAGGAAACCAAGAGAGTTTAATTATATATATTATGAAGCAATTTTAAAAGTTATCGAGAGCAAAAAGGATTCCTTATCTAATGGAAATAAAGTTGGAGTGGATATACAGTCTGATACAGATTGCTTAAAATATATATTTTCTGTAGATTTAGAGGAGTTTAAGAAAAAGTTAGCTAAGACATTACCTAATGTTAGTTTAGTAAACGGTGACCAGAATTTTGATACAATAATTAAAGTAAAAAATAGAGGATATAATACTACAACTTTCAAAACATTAATAACAGTAGAAAATAGTAAGGATAAGTCTACTGAAAACTATTATGTAGTTGCAGAATATGATTATAAAGATTGGAATATTAAGGTGAGTGAACCTAATAAGGTACCTCAGAATTGGTAGGGAGGAATAGATGTAATGAGTTGTGAAGATTGTAAAAGTAAAGATACATGTCAAACAAAGGAAACAGGATGTAAAGAAGAGAATCCAAAATTAATGCCTAGATATGGGAAGATTAAAAATATTATAGGAATTATAAGTGGAAAAGGTGGAGTTGGAAAATCAACTGTTACTGGAATTATAGCAACTATGTTAGCAAAGAAGGGTTATAAAGTAGGCGTATTAGATGCAGATATAACAGGACCATCTATGCCAAGATTTTTTGGAGTTAATGATAAAAGGGCAACCATAATTCCTTTAGAAAATGATATGGTGAAATTTGAACCAGTTGAAACGGATAGTGAAATAAAAGTAATTTCAATGAACCTTCTAACTGCTGTAGAAGATGAACCTGTAATTTGGAGAGGACCTGTAATTACTGGAGTATTAAAGCAAATGTTTGTAGAAACTAATTGGGGAGAACTTGATTATTTACTTATTGATATGCCACCGGGAACAGGAGATATTGCATTAACTGTAATGCAAGAGCTGCCAATAGACGAAATAGTGGTAGTTTCTACACCTCAAGATATGGTATCTATGATTGTTAAGAAAGTTGTTATAATGGCACAAAAAATAGGTATTAAGATTAAAGGTGTAGTAGAAAATATGGCCTATATAAATTGCCCAGATTGTGATAAAAAGATAAGAGTATTTAGTAAAAAATCTTCAGAAGAAAATGCTGACTATTTAGGAATTCCTTTAATTGGAGAACTACCAATTAATATTGAACTTACAGAAGCATTAGAAAGTGGGAAAGCTGAGGAATATGTAAGAGAAAATTCATTATATTCATTAATATTTGAAGGATTATATTAGAAATATAGTGGTTTTATAATTGAAAATTATATAATTATATTAATACATAACTTAATATTTCTTAGGAAATAATAAGTTATGTAATTTTATATTGAGGAGATGAATTAAATTATGAAACCAAAGGTAGATAAAGATACGTGTATAGCATGTGGGTTATGTCCGTCTATATGTCCAGAATGCTTTGATATGGAGGATGATGGAAAAGCAGGGGCTATAGTGGATGAAGTACCATCAGACGCTGAGGATTCAGCTAAGGAAGCTGAAGAAAGCTGTCCAGTAAATGCAATTGAAGTAGAAGAATAGAATTATATGTATAAATAAGTTTGTGCATATAAATAAAAATAGGATTGATTATTGTTAATACAAAATCAATCCTATTTTATTAAAAGCTTAATTAGTTATGGCATTTGTTGAAGAGGCATGTACTATCCTTTCCATAGGAAGTACAGCAAAAATTACTAAGCATATGATAGCTTCTATTCCAACCATAGGACCATTAACTATTACTGAATATACAACTGGAGACATTCCGTCAGGAGCATATGACCCAAAGAATGCCACACCTGAAATGAAATGACATATGAACCGAACAAAGGCTGCTATACCTACTCCGAGTAATTTCTTGTTTTTAAAGAATCCAACAACACCTAGTGCTGTAAAAGGTAATGGATAATCAAATAATACTTGTATTGGACTTAAGATATATGGATCTAAGATTAATGTTATTATGCCATATAGGAAACCAGTTAGGAAACCTATTTCTGGACCATACATAAGAGCTATAAGCATAATTGGAACCATACTACCTAATGTAATACTTCCGCCTTGTGGAAAGTGATATATTCTAAGCATTTTTAATACAGTTGCCAATGCTAAGGCTATACCAATACGAGCAATTAATTGTGGAGTGAATTGAATTTTTTTTGCTTTGACTAATACCACAAGTAACAATATACATCCTATTAGTGTAGCAATTGACATTGGACTTGCAGCTATATCCTGAATATTTTGTGGAAATTTTTGGATTAGTTCGGAAAATTGTACAGACCAATCATTAAAAATTGACATAAAAAAAACCTCCTTTATTGTGCTTGGAGATTATGAACCAAATAAATATCAATATATTTTTATAAGGTTGCATTCCCTACGCTAGAATTAACTAGATCAGGTTTTAAGGGTTTATGAATATCAAATCTCAGCACGATGGCTCCCCTAGCACATTATCATATACAGTTTATACCAATAATTATAAATAGTCAATTATGCTATAATTATTTAATCTACTATTTTTATTATAATCAATAGCATGATTTATAGCAGTTTCACTTATATGTACATAATTATGAGGAATGGAATTGAGGCGTAAAGAACTTAAGGGAACAATACTTATATCATCATTGCTATTAATAATAGTAACATCTTTATAAGTTGAATCTAATATAAAATTTTTCATATAAAAATAATTTCCTTTCATATTTATATAGATTATTACGATAATATTATTTACTAATTAGTAAATAAGTATTCAAGGAAAAGTCTTTTGAAAAAATAATTTATTGTATAAACTTACAGAATAAATTTAATGAAAAGTATTATACTATTTATGAACGTAGTAAAATAGAGTGAATATAAAATTTCTTAATTAGTCAAATACTTAAAAATCACAAAAAATAGGAAAAATAAAAGATAATCGGATGTAAATCACGATAATTAAATTCTAAAGCCTAAAAAATAAAAAAATAGTAGCATTGCTAATGAATACCTAATACAGTATAATAATACGGTAGTTAAATACTATATATTGTGTGTGGAGGGAATAAAAATGCTATATGTTGTGAAAAGGGATGGGAGAGAAGTTAAATTTAATTCGGATAAGATAGCTCAAGCGATCAAAGGATCAGCTAGTGAAATCGGTTTATTATTAAAGGAAAGTCAAGTGTTAGACACTGTACATAAAGTAATAAAATATATTGAAGTTGAGTCAGAATACAAAAGAACTGTTACGGTAGAGCAAATACAAAATCTTGTAGAAAAAGCTCTGAAGGATGAAGGTCACAAAGATATAGCAATTGCTTATTCATCATATAGAAGTGAAAGAACTAAGGTTAGAGAAATAAAATCAGATCTAATGAGAGCAATAAGGCAAATTGGAGTTGAGACTGATAGAGATAATGCTAATGTTGGGAATAATTTTAGTTCAAAATTATTAAGAATAGCATCTGAATCTAACAAGTGGAATACCTTAGCAACAATGCCTAAGAATTTAGCAAAGGCTCACGAAACAGGAGATTTGTATTACCATGATTTAGATAGCTATAATTTAACTGTAAATTGTCTTCATATTCCAACTAGAGAAATTTTAGAAAATGGATTCAATACAGGATATGGAACAATTAATGCTCCTAAAAGAATAGAGACAGCTGCTGAATTGTCATGTATATTATTGCAATCCACTCAAAATGATATGTTTGGAGGACAATCGCATCCAGACTTTGATAATGATATGGGGATATTTGTAGATCCTACTAGAGATGAAATAAGAAAAGAATTAGAAGAATTAGAAATACCAGAGGAAAAGATAGAGGCCTTACTTGAAGGCAAGGTAAGAAAAAAAATACATCAAGCTATGCAAGGTGTTGTTTATAATCTTAATACAATGCACTCAAGAGCTGGTTCACAGGTTCCTTTTAGTTCAATTAATATTGGATTACCAACTAGTAAGGATGCTGCGCTAGTGTGTGAAATATTTCTTTTAGAATATGAAAAAGGATTAGGAAAAGGAGAACAACCTATTTTCCCAAACATAATCTTCAGAGTTAAGTCTGGCGTTAATAGGGAAGAGAGTGATCCTTATTTCCACTTATTTAAGTTAGCTTGTAGAGTAGCTGCAAAGAGAATGAATCCGACATTTATGAACATTGATGCAGACTTTAATAAAGAGTATTATGATAAAGGATATGTTCCAGCTACAATGGGATGTAGAACTTATCTAATGAAGAATGTCAATGGTGAACCAGGTTGTAAAGGAAGAGGCAATATAGCACCTACAACATTGAACTTACCAAGAATAGGACTACAAGCTAAAGGTGATATAGATAAATTTTTTGAAATATTAGATTCAAGACTAGAATTAGCAAAAGACTCATTGATGAATAGATATGAAGTTCTTAAAAAACTAAGAGTGAAAGATTTACCTTTTGTTGCAGGTCAAGGTCTTATGAAGGGGGCAGAAGGATTAACTCCTGATGACTCTATAGAACCTATTTTAAAGCAAGGAACTTGGGGAATTGGATTTATTGGTTTAGCAGAAACATTGACAGGATTGGTAGGAAAACATCATGGTGAAGATGAAGAAGCTCGAGAGTTAGGTGTAAAAATCATTGAGCATATAAGAGAATATTGTGATAAGCTTTCAGAAGAATATAAATTAAATTGGAGTTGTTATGCAACTCCAGCAGAAGGGCTTTCAGGTAAATTTATAAAACAAGACCAAAAGATCTTTGGAAAAATACAAGGGGTAACTGATAAGGACTATTACACAAATAGTTATCATGTTCCAGTAGGATATTCAATATCAATTAAGGACAAAATTAATATTGAAGCACCATACCATAAACTTTGTAATGGTGGTCACATAAGTTATCTTGAAGTAGATGATACGCCAGATGCTGAAACAGTAATGAATATAATAAATTATGCATATAAAAATACTAATATCAGCTATGTTGGAATCAATTTTCATATAAGATATTGTAAGGAATGTGGAACTTATCTTCATAATAATGAAAATAACTGTACAAATTGTGGAAGTCAAGACATACAAGGAGTATCTAGAGTTACAGGATATTTAAGTTTAGATGAAAGATTTGGACCAGGAAAATACCATGAAAGAAAAGATAGAATATCTCATGCAGGAGATCATAAGCATAATTATTAGAATGTAAAATTATTTATTATTGAATAATTTAGTGTTAATGAGTAAATAAGTTTTAAAATAGGAATCTCAATTTAATAAGCTATGTTAGAGCATATATTTAAATTTAAATGAAATTTAGAATTATGCTTTAGCATAGCTTTTTTATTCTTTGGGAATTTTATAATGCAGTAAAATCTGTGGATAATATATGAATAAGGCTATTTAAATGAGTTGTGTATAAGAAAAGAATAAAAAACAAATCATATTCGCCTGCATAAAATGTTCTCATATGCAGCATAGCTGCCATTTCTAATGTGCAGATTTTTCTCACATACGTTCGAAAAGGCAGATGCGCACCTATAAAAAGAGTGCGAAGCACAATACGGAACTTAATATTAAAAATCTCCGGCTCCACAGTCGCCTGCGATTTTTTTGTAAGTTTAAATATATGACAGATAAAGATTATATTGTAATTAACCATGGAGTAATTTGGTATAAATACATAATGAAATGATTAAAATTACTATAAGAGTAAATGATTGAAAAATTTAATGTATTGCAATATTTGAAAAAAAACTTGCAATAATAAGTGAAAATAACCTTGTAATTGTAAAAAAAATAAAATTACTTGAAGGAGTTGTGAAACTATATTGCAAAAAATAGAAAAAAACAGTGTACCAATTTACTAAAGTATGATATTATAAATATACATGAAAAATGTTAATTTATTAGAAAAAGAATAAGCTATAAGTAAATTATTTAAACGGGGGGATTGCAATGGCACTTATTAATTTAAACCAAAATACAAAAGTTACTGTTGTAGATACTACTCTTAGAGATGGAGAGCAGACAGCAGGGGTAGTATTTGCAAACACAGAAAAAGTAACTATAGCACAGATGCTAAGTGATTTGGGGGTTGACCAATTAGAAGTAGGAATTCCTACAATGGGTGGAGATGAAAAGGCAGCAATTAAGGAAATTGTAAAAAGAAATTTAAAATCGAGCATAATGGCTTGGAATAGGGCAGTAATTGGTGATATAGAGCAATCAATAGACTGTGGAGTTGATGCAGTTGCTATATCAATATCAGTATCAGATATACACATTCAGCACAAACTTAAAACTTCAAGAGAATGGGTATTGGACAATATGGTTAAATCAGTAGAATTTGCTAAGAAAAATGGTTTGTATGTGTCTGTTAATGGGGAAGATGCATCAAGAGCAGATAAGGGGTTCTTAGTGGAATTCATTAATGCAGCTAAACAGGCTGGAGCTAATAGATTTAGATATTGCGATACTGTAGGAATTAAAGAACCATTTGGAATTAAAGATGATATACAATATTTATACAATAAAACAGGCTTTGACATAGAAATGCATACACATAATGACTTTGGAATGGCAACTGCCAATGCAGTAGCAGGTATTAAAGGTGGTGCAACTCATGTTGGAGTAACTGTAAATGGCCTTGGAGAAAGAGCAGGAAATGCAGCATTAGAAGAGGTTATAATGTCGTTAATGCTTGTTTATGGATATAAAGGTGATGGAATAGATACAAAAATGTTCCGCGAAGTATCTGAATATGTATCAAGGGCATCAGGAAGAGAGCTTCCAATATGGAAAGCAATTGTTGGTACAAATATGTTTGCTCATGAATCAGGGATTCATGCAGATGGAGCAATTAAAGATCCTAAGAATTATGAAGCTTTTGATCCAGCGATAGTTGGTCTTGAAAGACAAATTGTTATAGGAAAGCACTCTGGAAGAGCAGCGGTTGTAAATAAATTTAAAGAATATAATACTGAGCTTAATAATGATGAAGCTAAAGGTATATTAGAGCTTGTAAGAGAAACTTCAGTAAGGTTAAAGAGATCTTTATTTGATAAAGAAGTAGTTCAATTATACAAGGAATATCATAGAAAATTAGAAGAAAATAAGCAATAGAAATAGGGGGAATATAAAATGGGAGATAATTTAGTTTATAAGATTTTAAAGAGCCATATTGTTGAGGGGGAGTTGAAAGCAGGAGAGCCAATTGCATTAAAAATTGATAAGACTTTAACTCAAGATTCAACTGGAACTATGGCGTATCTTCAATTAGAAGCAATGGGAATAGACAGAGTAAAAACTAAAAAGTCAGTAGCATTTATAGATCATAATATGTTACAACAAGGGTTTGAAAATGCAGATGATCATAAGTTTATTCAAACAGTAGCATCTAAGTATGGAGTATATTTTTCAAAGCCAGGTAATGGAATTTGCCATCAAATTTTCTTAGAAAGATTTGCAACACCAGGAGATACTTTAATAGGTTCAGATAGCCATACACCAACGGCAGGAGGTGTTGGTATGCTTGCTATGGGTGCAGGCGGGTTAGATGTTGCTCTTGCTATGGGCGGAGGAGCATACAATATTAATACTCCAAAGGTAGTTAAAATTGAGCTTACTGGAAAGCTAAATAAAATGGTAGCAGCAAAAGATGTTATATTAGAAGTTTTAAGATTGTTGACTGTAAAAGGTGGAGTAGGAAAAGTATTTGAATACGCAGGAGAAGGTGTAAAAACACTTTCTGTTCCAGAAAGAGCAACTATAACAAATATGGGAGCAGAACTTGGAGCTACAACTTCAATATTCCCGAGTGATGAAAGAACATTAGAATTCTTTAAAGCACAAGGAAGAGAAGAAGATTTTATAGAGTTTAAGCCAGATGCAGATGCTATATATGATGAGGCAGTAACAATTAATTTAAGTGAACTAACTCCGCTTACAGCTAAACCACATAGCCCAGATAATGTAGCTAAGGTTAGTGAAGTAGGAAAGATTAAAGTTGACCAAGTATTCATAGGAAGCTGTACAAACTCTTCATATGAAGATTTAATGAAAGTGGCTAAGATATTGAAAGGTAATAAAGTGCATCCAGATGTAAGTTTAGTTATTGGGCCGGGATCTAGACAAGTTATGGAAATGATAGCTAGAAATGGAGCATTAGCAGATATAATAAGTGCAGGTGCAAGAATACTAGAAAATGGATGTGGACCATGTATTGGTATGGGACAATCGCCTGGAACTGATGGAATTTCACTTAGAACAGTAAATAGAAATTTCTATGGAAGAAGTGGAACTTTGTCTGGGCAAATATATATAGTAAGTCCTGAAACAGCGGCAGTATCAGCAATCAGTGGTGTCTTAACTAATCCAACAGAAATAGATGTGGATTTAACAATAGATATGCCAAAGGAATTCTTGATAGATGACTCAATGATTTTAGCACCAGCACCTACTAATGCTGAGGTTGAAGTTGTTAGAGGACCAAATATTAAGCCATTCCCAGTAAGCAAACCATTAGCTGAAGGATTAGATGGAAAAGTATTAATAAAGGTTGAAGATAATATTACAACAGATCATATTATGCCTTCAAACTCAAAATTATTGCCATTTAGATCAAATATACCTTATCTTGCAGAATATTGTTTTAATACTGTAGATACAGAATTCCCTAAGAGAGCTAAAGAATATAATGGTGGGTTTATAATAGCAGGTGGAAACTATGGACAAGGTTCAAGTAGAGAGCATGCAGCGTTAGCACCACTATATTTAGGAGTTAAAGCTGTTATAGCTAAATCATTTGCAAGAATTCATAAAGCAAATTTAATTAACAATGGAATAATTCCAATGGAATTTAAAAATGAAGCTGATTATGATGGAATTGATTTAACAGATGATTTGAAGATGGAAGATATTAAGGGCGCTTTAGTATCAGGTGTAGTTAAAGTTAAGAACTTAACTAAAGGAACTGAATTTGAAGCAACAGTTGATTTAACAGAAAAAGAAATTGCTGTAGTTAAAGAAGGCGGAAGGCTTAATTACGTAAAAGCAAATAACTAATATTTAGAAAAAGCACAAGAGTTCAATAATTGAATTTTGAATTCTTGTGTTTTTATTTAGACAAAATTAATTTTGTAAATGCTATTGACAAAAATAAACAATAGTTTTAGAATTACTTTAAATTAAAAAAATAAAGCTTTGAAGAGAAAGAGTAAAGTTAATAGCGTTTTACAGAGAGTTCCCGGAAGGTGAGAGGGGCAAAACAAGTTGATTTGAATACATCTCTGAGCAGCACTCCGAAAGATAACAACCAGTAGGCAGATGTCGTATTCGCACACGTTATAGTGCTAGGGTATAACCAAGATATAATTATATTGGCGTACCTGAAGAGGTTATTATTGTGAGATAATGATAAATTAAGGTGGTAACACGTAAGTAATGCTTTCGTCCTTTTATTAAGGCTGAGAGTTTTTTTGTCGTTCTTTTTACCAGTGATGAGATAATAAAAAATCATTTTATTTTAATTAAATAATTGTTAGGCGCCAATAATTATTTAATTAATTTACTAATAATAACTTGAAAATATAATCATGAATTATGGAGGAATTAAAATATGATGAATATAGATGAACAAATTAAGATAATAATGAAAGGAGCAGATGAAATAATAGGATTAGATTTTCTAAAGGATAAATTGATGAAAGCTAATGCGAATAAACAGCCTTTAATTGTTAAACTTGGATTAGATCCAAGTGCACCAGATATACATTTAGGTCATACAGTTGTGCTTAGAAAGATGAAGCAAATTCAAGATTTAGGGCATAAGGTAGTTATTATAATAGGTGATTTTACTGGGAAAATAGGAGACCCTACAGGTAAGGCAAAAGGAAGAAAAGCACTTACAACAGAGCAAGTTTTAGAGAATGCAAAAACTTATGAGGAACAAATATTTAAAGTTCTAGATAGAGATAAGACAGAGGTAAGATTTAATAGTGAGTGGCTCTCAAAATTATCTTTTGAAGAAACAATTAAATTGGCATCAACAATGACTGTAGCAAGAATGCTTGAAAGAGAAGAATTTAAAAAGAGATTTGATAATCAAATTCCAATATCAGTGCATGAATTTTTTTATCCGTTAATGCAAGGATATGACTCGGTTTCAATACATGCAGACATAGAACTTGGAGGAACTGACCAAAGGTTTAATGTATTAATGGGGAGAATGCTCCAAAAGGAATATGGGCAAGAACCTCAAACTACAATATTTATGCCACTCCTTGAAGGTATTGATGGAAAAGAAAAAATGAGTAAAAGTCTTGGAAATTATATTGGGATAGATGAAAAAGCAGAAGCTATGTATGAAAAAGCAATGATGATACCTGATGAATTAATAATAAAATATTTTAACTTGGTAACTGATATTTATCCAGATGAAATTCAGAAATTAAAAAATAATTTGGATAATAATAATATTAATCCAAGAGATGTAAAAATGAAACTAGCAAAAGAAATTGTGAAATTATATCATGGTGAGGATAAAGCAGAAAAAGCTGAGGAGAGATTCAAAAGTATATTTCAAAAAGGCCAGATACCTAAAGATATAGAAACGGTTATTGCTTCAAAAGAAAATTTTGATTTAGCTGAGATATTAGTGTCAAACAATATTGTAAAAAGCAAAAATGAAGTTAGGAGATTGGCAGCTCAAGGTGGAATTAAAATAAATAATAATACAGTTTATAGTATAATAAATGTTACAATAGATGAAGAGATGATTATACAAGTAGGTAAGAGAAAATTCATAAAAATTAAATTCAAATAATAAGTTTATGTTAGCATTCTGGGTAAAACTTATAGAGAAATAAAATTAATAATACTATATAATATTATTATAATGAAGCAATTAGAAAGAGGATGTTATTATGGAAAAGACTATAAGATTATCTGGAATAGCTTATGAGAGTTTAGTAAATGGACCAGGTATGAGAAGAGTATTTTTTGCTCAAGGCTGCACACATAACTGTAAAGGATGTTTTAATCCAGATACTCATGATTTTAGTGGTGGAGAAGAACGAGAGGTGGATTTTTTAATAAAGGATACATTAGATAATCCAATGCTAAGTGGAGTTACATTTAGTGGAGGAGATCCTTGGGAGCAGGCAGATAAGTTTGCAGATATGGCCAAGGCTTTTAGAAAGAAAGGCTTAAATATTTGGTGTTATACAGGTTATACTTATGAATACATTTTAGAAAATAAAGATAAACGTTTTGGATGGAATGATTTATTAAATAATATTGATGTTCTTGTTGATGGAAAGTTTGAAGAAGATAAGCAATTAGATGGACTTAAATTTAGAGGGTCAACTAATCAAAGAATAATAGATGTTGCGGAAAGTTTAAAAAACGATACTATAATAATTAAAGAGTATTAGACAAATAGTACATAACCTAATAATTTTTAAATGCTAAGTAATATAAAGTTTATAAGTATATATTACTAATTTTGGGAGGAAAGATTATGATTTATTCTTTAGAAAACTCAAGTATTAAAATTACAGCAAGTACTCATGGTGGAGAAATACATTCTATAACTAATAAAGAGGATGGGACTGAATATTTATGGAATGGAGATCCAGAGTATTGGAAATATCATGCACCAATATTATTCCCTATAGTTGGAAAGGTTGTTGATTCTAAATATAGAGTTAATGGACAAACATATGAATTACCACAACATGGTTTGGCCAGAACATCAGACTTTAATTTGATATCACAAACAGATAATGAAATATCTTTTGAATTAACATATTCAGAAGAATCATTAAAAGTATATCCTTTTAAATTTTCATTAATCTCTACTTATAGATTAGAAGATAACTCTATAGATGTTACGTATAGCGTAAAAAATTTAGATGATAAACGAATATATTTTTCTATAGGAACTCATCCAGCATTCATGTGCCCTATTAATGGAGATGATAAGCTAGAAGATTGTTATCTTCAGTTTAATGAAAAAGAGACAAGCAGTAGAAACCTTCTTACTTTAGAAGGATATCTTTCTCATGAAAAAGGTGAATGTTTAAATTCCACAGATGTTATTATGTTATCAAAAGAGTTATTTAAAGATGATGCCTTAGTATTCGATGATTTAAAGTCTGATAAAATAACAATTAGATCAAAAAATAATGATAAAGCACTGATAGTTGATTTTGAAGATTTTCCTTACATGGGAATTTGGGCACCAAAAAGTGGAGCTCCATTTGTATGCATAGAGCCTTGGTTTGGGCACGCAGATTATGAAGATTTCAATGGTGAATTTAGTGAAAAAGAAGGTGTGATTTCACTAGAAATAGATGAAAAATTTAGTTGTACATATAAAGTTACTATCATATAATCTAAAATTATATTTCTCATTAGAAGATTTGCTAGAATAAAAAATAATTCACAGAAAATATGGATTAGTTCTATTTTTTGTGGATTATTTTTATTGTTATGTGGATAATATTTAGTGGATATTGAGAATTGTATTAAATATATAGAAGGGGTGTTGAAAGATGATTCTAAATAAAGAATTTTATAAGCAAGGAGCATTAATTTTAGCGAAAGAATTATTAGGAAAAGTTGTTGTAAGGACTGTTGATAATCTTACCTTAAAAGCAAAGATTGTTGAAACAGAAGCTTATGTAGGAGAAATAGATAAAGCATCACACGCCTATAATGGTAGACGGACAGAGAGAACAGAACCTTTATTTAGAGAAGGTGGAATAGCATATGTTTACTTTATTTATGGTAAATACTATTGTTTTAATGTTATAAGTGGAATTGAAGATAAAGGTGAAGGAGTTTTAGTCAGAGCCTTAGAACCACTAAATGAATTTGATTATCTTGCAAGGAAAAGATTTGGAAAAAGTTTTGATGAATTATCAGAAGCAAATAAAAAAGCACTTACAAATGGTCCTTCAAAATTATGTATAGCTTTTTCAATAGATAAATCAGAAAATTATAAGAAACTATATGAAGAAGGAGATTTTTATATAGAAGATAGTAAGGATGAAAAATTTGATATAGTTGAAACTACTAGGATAGGTATTGATTATGCCGAAGAAGCTATAGATTTTCCATGGAGATTTTATATAAAGGACAATAAATATATATCTAAGAAATAATTAATAATAAAGTTATAGATTTATAATGATAAGTTTAACAATAAAAAAATCAAATGATAACATATAAATGAAATAAAAAAATAATATATTATCATTTGATTTTTTATTTATTACTTCTATTTCGGAAAGTAAAGAATTTCATTAATATAAAAGTAACTGGTACACCTATGATTGCTGCTAACATATAAGCAAAAAGCTTATGAAATCCAATAGTAGTACAAATTATTACAACAATATACTGAATGAAAAAATTAGGCATAGATGATATTGTAAACTTAGTTAATTTTTCAAGGCTAAGTTTTTCTTTAAAGGTTATAAAGCTATTTAATATATAGGATATTAATAAACCAGAAATATAACCTGGTATAAAAGCAATATTAGCACTTAAAAAGCTGGAAAATATATAGGAAAAAACAGTTCCATTAAAAGTATTTACTATTCCTATTAATACGAAAATAATAAATTGTTTGGTAAAAAAAGTATTCCTGAATTTTTCAATAAAATTATCCATAAAATAAATACCTATTTATCTTTCTTATTAATATCAATTAGTTTATCAGAAATAATAAAGCGAGGCCTTTGTTTAGTTTCATTGTATATCTTACCAATATATTCACCTATAACACCAAGAGATAAAAGTTGTATGCCACCAAGCATCCAAATTGATAAGGTTAATGAAGTCCATCCAGTAACTGTACTTCCAAAAAATTTAACAACTATAGAATAAATTAATGCTATAACACTAACAAAAAATATAGTAAAACCGAGCATTGTAATTATTCTTATAGGTTTTATACTTAGAGAAGTGATTCCATCTAAGGCAAAAGCTATCATTTTTTTTAGCGGATATTTAGATTCACCAGCAAATCTTTCATGACGTTCATATTCAACAATTGAATATCTATATCCTATTAAAGGAATCATTCCTCGAAGAAACAAATTAACTTCTTTATATTGACTCAATCCTTCTAGGGCACGCTTACTCATAAGACGATAATCAGCGTGATTAAAGATTGCATCAACACCGAGAATATTCATTAATTTGTAAAAGGCTAAGGCTGAGGTTCTTTTAAAGAAAGTATCAGTTTGGCGGGAAGATCTTACACCATAAACAATATCACTGCCATTATAGTATTGTTCCACAAATTTATCTATTACACCTACATCGTCTTGCAAATCAGCATCTAAGGATATGGTCATATCTGCATATTCTTTAGCAGTCATTAATCCTGCAAGTAGGGCATTTTGATGGCCTCTATTTCTTGATAAATTAATGCCGGAAAATATAGAGTTCTTTGAATAAAGTTGTTCAATTATATCCCAAGTTTTATCCTTTGAACCGTCATTAACAAAAAGTATTTTGCTTTCACAAGAAATAAGTTCATTTGAAATCATGGTATTAATTTTTTCTAACAATCGTTTAGAAGTTTCATGCAAAACCTGCTCTTCATTATAGCAAGGTATTACAAGATATAGTATATCTTTCATAAAGCCACCTCCAGTAGATTATTATATCAAATTTAATTCTAAAAATACCAATCTTAATGATTTATTAAGAGTTTCTTTATAAATCATATACTACTTTTGTTATAACAATTGAAGTTTCATCTATTAAATTAATTTCTTTATTAATTATATTATCATTAGAACTCTTAATAATTTTTACAATTGGACGTAACGGAAAGTTAGGCAAAGTTTCTTGAACAACGGCGACATCAGCATTGCTAAGTTCAACTAAAGTTCCTTTAGAAAATGGAATTACAATTTTACAAAAAGTATTAACCATATCATAATCAAACATTCTTCCAGCATTAGACATTAAATATTCTAAAACGTCACTTGGAAACATAGCCTTTTTATTAGGTCTACCTGAAGATAAGGTGTCATAAGCATCTGCAATGCTTACTATTTTACTTAAATTATTGATTTTATCATCAGTTAATTTATCAGGATATCCTAATCCATCAGGCCTTTCATGGTGTTGTAATACTATCATTTTGCTATGAGAACTTAAATTATAAGCATCTGAAAGGTATCTATATCCAAGAGTTGGATGCTGTTGAAGTATTAAGAGTTCCTCTAAACCTAGTTCTGAGTCCTTCATTAAAATTTCATTATGAATAAAAGTTTCTCCAACATCATGAAGCAAAGCTCCGATACAAAGATATTGAAGCTGTCTTTTTGGAAGTTTTAATGCAATACCTAGAACGAGAGATATAACAGCAACATTTACTGAATGAGAATAAAGATAATTATTCATACTTCGGATATCTACTAAAGAAAGAAGTACATTTTTATTGTTCAATATATTTTCGATTAAATTTTCAGCCATATCTTGAATGTTGTTAAAGTACTTTTCATCCTTTTTTGAAAATTTATCAGCAACAGTAATTCTATTTATGTTTGAAAAACTTTCTTTTATAGTTGAAATTGCTTCTTGTCGTAGTTCGGGTTTGATAATATCATCAATTTCTTCAGAACTATATTCATCAATTATATATATTGCTGGAATTTGTATATCTTTCATTTTAGAAATAATTGGCTGGGTTAGAACAAGACCTGATTTAGCTAATATTCTACCTTCAGAATCATATAATGTTTTTCCAATGATTGTATTGGTTTTTACACATTCAAGTGGGACTAATCTCATATTTATTCTCTCCTAAAATTTAGATTATAGTACAATATAGAACATAATTCGAAATAATATTTAAATATAATAGTAGTATAGCAATAAATTTGATGCATTTATAGTATATAAGGAAAAAAATAAAATTATAATTTATATGGTATAAAACTATAATTTATTTTATGCATAAATTTATGAATTAAATTAAAAAAGGGAAAATAAGAATTTGAGAAGATTGCAAGAGGAATTTTAAATAAATAGTATATAAATTTTGTATAAATATTCTGATTTTTTATACTAATGTATGATAAATTTGTTTCTTGGAATTTAAATTGTGATATAATATTATAGATAAAAATAAAATATCACAAGGGGGCTTTTTTAATGTCAAGAGTTTATAATTTTTCAGCGGGACCTGCTGTATTACCAGAGGAGGTTCTCAAAGAAGCGGCAGAAGAAATGTTGGATTATCAAGGAACTGGAATGTCAGTTATGGAAATGAGTCATCGTTCAAAGGCGTTTGAAGGCATTATTACAGATGCTGAAAAAACACTACGAGAACTTATGGGGATTCCGGATAATTACAAGGTATTATTCCTTCAAGGTGGGGCATCACAGCAATTTGCAATGATTCCAATGAATTTAATGAAAAATAAAGTTGTGGATCATATTATTACTGGGCAATGGGCAAAGAAAGCAGCAACAGAAGCGAAAATATTTGGGAAAGTTAATATTTTAGCTTCATCAGAAGACAAAACCTACACATATATACCAGATCTAAAAAATTTAAAAATATCTGATGATGCAGATTATGTGTATATATGTCACAACAATACAATATATGGAACTAAGTATAATGAGCTACCTGAAGTTGGGGATAAACTGTTAGTAGCAGATATGTCATCAGATTTCTTATCAGAACCGGTTGATGTATCAAAATATGGATTGATTTTTGCAGGTGCACAAAAAAATGTTGGACCAGCAGGAGTTGTTGTTGTAATAGTTCGTGAAGACCTAATTACAGATGATGTACTACCAGGAACTCCTACTATGTTAAAATACAAGGTTCATGCAGATAATAATTCATTGTATAATACACCACCAGCATATGGAATATACATATGTGGAAAGGTCTTTAAGTGGCTTAAAGATAAAGGTGGACTAGAAGCCATGAAAAAGATAAATGAAGAAAAAGCAGCTATACTATATAATTATTTAGATTCAAGCAGTATGTTTAAGGGAACTGTTGTGAAGAAGGATCGTTCTTTAATGAATGTGCCATTTGTAACGGGTTCAGATGAACTAGATGCTAAATTTGTAAAGGAAGCAAAGGCAAAAGGATTTGAAAATATAAAGGGACACAGAACTGTAGGCGGTATGAGAGCAAGTATATATAATGCTATGCCAATAGAAGGTGTTAAGGCTTTAGTTGAATTTATGAAGAAATTTGAAGAAGAAAATAAATAGATAATAACAATTAGAGAATCATATTTTTGATTCTCTAATTAATTTTGAAATAGATAATTCTATAATACATCTAAAATTTACATAAAAGTTATAGAATTCAAATCATAGAAAAAAGTGAATTTTCATATTTTGAATTTATGTTTAAAGAAAGTGATAAGAAATCGTATCAAATTAAGTAAAAAATTATCCTACATTTTTATTTTCTCCTCCATTCTGACAAGTATATGACTCCGCATGGGGGGTTACGGTAGATTCCGTTTCAGTAGCTTTAAATTCCATTATTCCCTCAATCTTAATTTTATCGTGGTCTGTCAATTTTCTATAAAGTCTGACTATATTAATTTCATCTTCAGTAAGGGAACCTAATGAAGAAATATCCTTACTGATTTCAGTACTGGTTGAATTTTTACTACTTATGTTATAAGTATCATTAATAAACATGTCTCCAGTGCCATTAATTAGCCAGTTTTGTGAAACTTTATATATATTTTCTATGTTAACTAATGCCTTGCTAGATGGTTTATAGCGACCTTTAATCCAATCTGTAATATTACCAGGAGAATAACTTATTGATTCAGCAAATTGTTTTTTTGTAAGTTTATAATGTTTTAATATTAAATCCAATCTATCACCAATATTGGTATCCATTTCAAACAAACCTCCTAAATTTTACTGAAATAAGTAAAAAAATACTTTACAAGTACTGATTTCAGTAATATAATTAGTACGTGATAAGAAAACACTTCAAAAATATTTTATCATAAATGATTATTAATAAAACTAATATATTTCATTTCTTGAATTTAACTAATGAGAAAGGTATCCTACCACTTACCCAGAATATTGACAAATGAATTAATTTGTGATTTTTTAAGGAGTTGATTCAAATGAAAAATGACATTTCTGATTTTGGAAAGGAAATTAAAATTAGGCTTATTCAATTGAATATGACACAAAGAGCATTAGCTAAAAAGATTGGTGTTAGTGAAAATTATTTAACAGATATAGTTAATGGAAGGCGTTCTGGGATAAAGTATAGAGCAGCTATTACTTCAGTTCTTTATAAAGAAAATATTGAAGATAGAATAAGAATAGTTTAATTATTATATAAAGTACACTAGATAAAATGCAATCTCAAATTGCTGTAAATAAATATAAAAGATATAATTAATATCCCATAAGTAAGAGTAGGTACTATATATAATAATGAGGTATATCATTTTGAATGATTAGATAAATAACTTCATTAGGTAGTGTTTAAACCATCAGTTATTTAATTGCTGGTTTTTTTATGGGTAAAAATATTTATGAAATTATATACTGAAAATATGAAATCAGAGAAGGGGACATATTATGAAGTGGTTTGGAAGTTTGAAAACAATGCAGAAATTAATATCTGGATTTATTTTTGTTGCATTATTTATTGCATTAACTGGAATTAATGGAGTTTTTAACTGATATTATTTTGAATTGATTTTTTAAAATAGAAAAGAAGGTTGAAAGTGATGAAGAAAAATGAGAAAAATATATTGGTAGTTGATGATATGACAAGTATTAGGAAATTCATTAGAGGAACTTTAGAGGATTATAATTATAATGTATTTGAAGCTAGCAATGGAGAAGAGGGAATCAAGGTATTTGAAAAATATGGCGATATTGATTTGATAATTACAGATATATATATGCCAATAAAAAGTGGATTAGAGCTTGTAGTTGATTTGAAAGAGAAGCACAAAAATTTAAAAACTATTGTTCTTTCAGATGGTGGTAAAAATAATTTTTCTAATGAACTTGGGGTTGTTGAAGCCCTAGGAGCAACATATTTTATGAAGAAAGATTTTATAAAAGATAAATTGATAGGATTAGTAAAAGATATACTGAATGAGTAAATTATATTTACTGTTTGGTAAAAAAATCTATAAAAAGAAGGAATTATAAATATAGTATCGAATTATACATTTTATAAAGGAATATATAATTTTATTAAATATTTTGAGGAAGGGAAGTTATAATATGTTGAGACTTACCTGGATGGAATTTTTTTTGAGAACTCTTCCGGAAGTATTCGTTATGGTATGGGGCATACATGTGATTTCTAGAGAATCTATAGATAAATTTAAGTATATACTTTCTAGTATAATATTAGCTATATTAACTTTTCTTGTAAGATGGCTTCCTATATATTTTGGTGTACATATGATAATTAATATGATTCTGATTATAAGTATTATGGTTATTATTAATATACCAATAATAAAATCAATATATAGTACTTTATTAGCATTTTTTATACTTGCGCTAGGTGAATTTTTAAATATGGCACTATTAGACTTATTAGACATAAATATAAACATTGAATCCTTAAATATTTATAATAAATGTTTATATTGGTATCCATCATTAATATTTTTCTTATTATTTATAATATTAATGAATTATTTATTTAAAATGAGAGAAAAAATAAAAAAGGTATCTAAATTGAAGGATGATAATTTAAATAGAGAGTAATGAGAAATTATTTTTAAGTATAAAAAAATAAAACAATAAGTAATTACAATAATCCTATATATTGAGAACATAATATATAGGATTATTTTCATAGATTAACTAATTTTTTTTAATAAAACATGGTTGAAATAAGATATATTTATATATTCATCTATATTTGAAACCTTCATTTCAATATCAAACATTTTTTCTTCCCAATCTTGCTGATTCTTTAATTCATGATTTTGTTGTAAAGCCCAAAAGGTTTTAATTCCAAGTACTTTTTCAATAGCGATATTCATATCTTTTACTAAATCTATAATATCATTTATATTGTAATAATTTACTTCACCAAATGGTGGAATATTAATAGTTCCACCATTAAGTAAATATATTGCCTCATCTACGTTATTTTCATAAACAACCTTCTCCATAATCTTTCCTAGAGGATTATGTTTTACAATTGATATAATTCCATTGGGTTTAAGAATTCGATAAAATTCTTGAAATATATCTTTCCGTTCCTTTATATATTCTAAAACATTATGACATAATACAACATCAAATGAATTATCTTTTAGTTTTTTTAATTGATCTATTTCACCAACAATTTGTTTATAATTATTTTTGCAGAATCTTTTTTCTACTGTCTCAACATCCGGCTCTATTGCGAGGACATCATTATTTTTTGCAAAATGACTTGCTGTGATTCCGAATCCGCTTCCATAGTCAAGGACTTTTAAATTGTTTATATGAGACAGTTGTTCCCAAACTACTCGATAGAAAAGTATACTCCATTTGCTATTTAGATTCTCTAAATATGTATTTAAATCATCAATCATTATGTTCCTCCTTTTATAGGATTACTTATATATATATATCAAATTATACTTTTATTATAACATTATGTTACACAAATTTATATTTTTGGAGTAAATTTTATTAATTTTATATTTATTTTTTGTTTTTTGAAAAATAAAAAGGAAAAATATAACCAATGTAGAATTATACAAATATATAATTAAATAGAGAATATATACAAATTTTTTAAATTTTTTTTGATAACATTGTAGATAATAAAAAATCATAATGGGTAATTAATAAAGAATGAAGAAAGGAATAAAATATGTCTCTAGCTGAAAAAATAGCAATTAGAATTGGAAATAATGCAAAATTATTTTTGAAGGTTGATGAAGATCAAGAACAAGTAATTGTATATGGAGCAATAAATTTATTTCAAGTCATATTTGCTTTCCTATGGGTTATAATTGCTGGAGTGTTTTTTGGTGTTCTTTATGAGGCCTTAGTATTTACCGCTACAGTTGGTATTTTAAGAAAATATTCAGGAGGTGCACATGCTTCTTCGTCAAGTCGGTGTATTATAATAGGAACAATTTTGGCGGTGTTAGCTGGAATAATTATTAATAATGTATTATATATTGCTAATAATTATCTAGTATTGTTAATAAGTGTAGCTTTTATGATTTTTTCATTTATGATAGTGGCAAAAAATGCACCAGTTGATAGCATTAAGAAACCTATTAACAATATCGAAATGAGAAAGCAATTTAGAAAGAAATCTATCACTGTACTATCTATTTATTCAATTATAATAATGATTTTATTTATATTAAATAAAAAATATTTGGAATTACATTACATAAAGTTGATGGAGATTATTAGTCTTGGTGTTTTATGGCAGACTATTACGCTTACTAAAAATGGAATAAGATTTTTAAACAAAGTTGACTTTGTTTTAAAATACATTACAGATAGAAAGGGGTGAATGATATGAAAAATTCCATTAATAAAGTAATTGTTACAATTGCAGCTAATATTTGTACAAAAATGGCATTATCAACTTCAGCATCAGCTTGCTCTATAAGTACATTCCAACCAGAAGAACCAAAGTGTTTAAGAAAATAGTAAGTAATAAAATTTAGTTGGAACAATGTTTAAAATAAAAATTGTTGATTTAATTATCAACAATTTTTATTTTAAATTTATGCATTTTTACCTATGATATTAGGGGGGAACAGTATGAAAGCTTTTATAGATAAAGATGAAAATAATTTAGCTATAATGTTATCAATTATTAAAATTGCAATAATAGCATTTATTAGCATAATCATATATATAAATTTGCCTAAGTATTGGGGTGATTTGAATATAAAAGATAATGGCCAATACAATTTATATACTATGGGATTTCTTTTATGTATTACTGGACTGTGCTATTTTTTGTGGTTGATAATTAGCCGTAAAATGTTACAATCGTCAAATGTATTTAAGGTTTCATGGTTATTGGAAAATATTTTCTTTATAGCGATAATTTCTTTACCTATGTATTTATCTACGGTATATGAAAGCGAAAATAAATATTTATTTCTATTATTAATAATATCATCTGTCATTCAATATGGTTCACGTTATGGAATTATAACATCACTTTTTTCTTCTATATTTATACTGGGGACAGATTTATTATATGCTCCGATAAAAGATGGAATAAATTTATACTTGCAAAAGGATTTAACCATGGTGGGAGTATTTATTTTTGTTGCGTGGATTCTTGGATATTATGTTGATATGGAAGTATCAAATAATAAAAAAAAGGATAGAACGCTTGAAATATTAAGTTCAGAATTGAAGGAAAAAAATAAGGAAAGACTAGACATAGAATCATTATTACTGAAAAATAAAACTTGTTATGATATGTTATTTGAAAATTCCTCGAATGCTATCATTGTGCATGAAAATGGAGTAATTATATATGCAAATGAAAGTTCAGCCAAGTTATTAGGATATGAAAATCCGATTGAATTAAATGGTAAGGATTTTTATAAACACTATCCTCAAAATATAAAATTAAATGTTGAGGAAAGGTATTTAAATATCATAAGCAATGAAGATTTAAAAGTTATGGAAGAAGAAAACATACTCAATTGCAATGGTGGTCTTATACCAGTGAGAAATACTTCAGCTTTCTTTACATACAAAGGAAAATCTTCAATACTAACACTTTTACTAGATATAACTTCAGAAAAAAAATTGGAAACCTTAGAAGAGGATGTGGAAAAAAGTTTAAAATTACTTAATGAAACTAGAGAATTTAACAACCTCATAACCGATTTTTTTACTAACATGTCTCACGAACTTAAAACACCTGTTAATGTTATTTTTGCTGCAATTCAAACTATATATGTGTACTTAGATGATTGTAAATTAGATAATATAGATAAATGTAAATCTTATTTAAAAACAATGAAACAAAATTGTTTAAGAATGATTAAGTTAATAAATAATCTTTTAGATATAACAAAATTAGATTCAGGATTTATTAAAATTAATAAAAGAAATGGCAATATTGTAAGCGTTATTGAAGATATTGTTCAATCAATAGCGTCATATGTAAAAAGTAAGGATATAGAACTTATATTTGATACTGATACGGAAGAAAAAATTATGGGGTTTGATCATGATATGATGGAACGGATATTATTGAATTTAATATCGAATGCCCTTAAATATAGTAATCCTAATGGACATATATATGTTAGTTTGGTAGATGAACAATCAAGTCTTGTTATAAAAGTTAAAGATGAAGGTAAAGGAATTCCACCGAATAAGCTTGATGTTATATTTGAACGATTTGGACAAGTTAATAATTCACTATCTAGGCAATGTGAAGGAACTGGGATAGGATTATATCTTGTGAAATCATTCATTGAGATCCATGGTGGGAAAATAACTGTTACAAGTACTGAAGGAGAAGGTAGTGAATTTATTATAGTATTGCCAGCAAAATTAGTTGAAAATGAAAGCTATGAAGATAAGGCTTTTTTTGAGACTCACGTGGAGAGAATAGAAATAGAATTTTCTGATATATATTCAATATAGACATAATAAGAGCTTCAAAAAAATATAAGATAGATAAAAATAAAACTTTTGGGCAGAGCACTTTTAAGTTATGTAATAATAGAAATAACAGCTGATATTTCTATTCACGTTATTGATAGTGAATAAATATCAGCTGTGCAAAAACTTAATCATTTATTTGAATACTAACTAAAATTCATATATTTCTAGTTAGTATTCAAATATTAAAATTAAATAAATAAGTCATTTTTAATCTAAATAATATTAAAATTCTGATGTCCCTGGAGTTCTTGGAAATGGTATTACGTCTCTAATGTTTGTCATACCTGTTATATACATAATTAATCTTTCAAAACCTAAACCAAAACCTGCATGTTTAGTTTCTCCATATTTTCTTAATTCTAAATACCACCAGTAATCTTCTTCTTTAAGACCTAATTCACTCATTCTATCTTTTAAGACATCTAATCTTTCTTCTCTTTGGCTACCACCTATAATTTCACCAATTCCTGGTACTAAAAGGTCTGTAGCGGCAACTGTTTTTCCATCTTCATTAAGTCTCATATAGAAGGCCTTAATGTCTTTAGGATAATCTGTTACAAAAAGAGGTTTCTTAAAATGTTCTTCTGTAAGATATCTTTCATGTTCAGTTTGTAAATCAATACCCCAAGATACAGGATAGCTAAATTCTTTTCCGCATTTTTCTAGAATTTCAACAGCTTCAGTATATGTTACTCTGGCAAAATCTGATGAAACTACGTGATTTAATCTTTCTAACAACTCTTTATCAACAAATTGATTAAAGAATTGTAATTCTTCAGGACATTCATCCATAACATATTTAATTACATATTTAAGCATATTTTCAGCTAGTTCCATATCATCTTGTAGATCTGCAAAAGCTATTTCAGGTTCGATCATCCAAAATTCAGCAGCATGTCTTGTAGTATTAGAATTTTCAGCTCTGAATGTTGGTCCAAAGGTATATATATTTCTAAAAGCTAAGGCAAAGCATTCTGCATTTAATTGCCCTGATACTGTAAGATTAGTTTCTTTACCAAAGAAATCTTTTGTAAAGTCTACAGTTCCATTATCATTTAATTCTGGAGTTTTAGGATCAAGAGTAGTTACTCTAAACATTTCTCCAGCACCTTCACAGTCACTACCAGTTATTATTGGTGTATGTGTATATACGAAATTTTGATCTTGAAAGAACTTGTGTATTGCATAAGCTGCAACGGAACGTACTCTGAAAGTTGCTGAAAATGCATTACTTCTAGGTCTTAAATGAGCTATTGTTCTCAAATATTCAAAAGTATGTCTTTTCTTTTGAAGAGGATAATCTGAATTTGACATTCCTTCAATAACAATTTCTTGTGCTTGAATTTCAAAAGGCTGTTTAGCATCAGGTGTAGCAACTAATGTACCAACAACTGTAATTGAAGAACTTATAGGTAATTTTGATATTTCTTTAAAATTGTTTAATTTATCATCAAAAACTATTTGGATAGTTTTAAAGAAAGAACCATCATTAACTTCTATAAATCCAAATGCATTAGAAGCTCTTAAAGTTCTTATCCATCCGGATATAGTTACTTGTTGTGATAAAAAATCATTAGTATTTCTATAAATACTTTTAATTAGTGTTGATTTTGCCATATTACATGACCTCCATTTATATAATTAACTTTGAGATTAAAATAAATGTTATATTAATAAATATTTTCATTAAGCTAAAATACTATTAAATAGCCTATTGTGTATAGGCTAAATAGATTTTACAATAATTTCTTAATGAATGCAACTTGTAGGATATTCTATGCTTGTCTATTCTACTCCAGTTTCAAAACTGTGTATTAATTCATTAGGGAAATTTAACATAGTTACATCTTTAACTGTTCTTTTGTATGCATAGGGAACTTCTTTAATTTGTGCTTTTATTCCACTTTCCTTTGTTATATCTAGTATGCAGTAGGTGCTGTTTGGACGTCCAATTTTAGGTTTTCCTATACTACCGCAATTTACATATAGTTTATCACCAAATTCTTTTATTCCAGGTATATGGGTATGAGCACAAACTAAAACATCTTCAGTAATAGTATTCATGATTTCATTAGTATTATCCCCATCTTCTAAAAGATATTCATTTATTGCATTTGGGCTTCCGTGAACAAACAGAATATTTTTACCTTCAATATTTAATGTCAATTTTAAAGGTGAATTTTCAAGAAATATTCTGTTTTCTTCACGCAATTCATTAACAGTCCAAGGAAGAGAAAAGGCATTAATAGGGGTTTCTCTAATATAGGAATATTTATTGTCAACAACGGAACTATCATAATTACCTTTGATACAAAGGATGTGTCGGCGTCTAATCATTGAAATAACTTCATTAGGGTGCGGACCATAACCAACTAAGTCTCCCAAGCAAATTATTGTATCAACCTTTTCGTCATCAATGTTTTCTAAAATGTTAATGAGAGCATATATATTAGCATGAATATCGGAAATCACTGCTATTTTCATAAGTATTCCTCCAAAGTTATATAATAAAGTTATTATTTCTGAAAATTATGATTCTAAATATTTTTCTCCCACAATAACTACATCACCAGCACCAACTGTTAATAATAAATCACCATCTGTAAGTTTAGATTTAACATAATTTAATGCTTCATCATGAGAATGAACATTTGTACATTTTATTCCTTTTTTTCTTAAGGCATCTCCAAGTTCATCTGATGATACTAACCCAGTATTTTTTTCACGGGCAGCATAAATATCCATTAGTATAAGTTCATCTACATCATTAAAGCATTCAGTAAATTCAGTGAATAAGGCTTTTGTCCTAGTATAAGTATGTGGCTGGAAAATACAGTATGTTTTATTATGATCAATTTGTTTTGCAGTACTTAAAGTTGCTTGAATTTCTGTAGGATGGTGAGCGTAATCATCTATTACAGTAACACCATTTAATTCACCTTTATATTCAAATCTTTTATGAGCACCTTTGCATTTGGATAATCCATCAATTATGCTATCAGCAGATATATCAAATATAAGAGAAACACAAGTCGAAGCAAGTGCATTTAATATGTTATGCTTACCTGGTACATTTAAAGTAAGGGTAAATAAATTTTTATTTCCTTTATATACATCAAAAGTTGCACATCCATTTTTATTAAATGTTATATTTTTGGCAGTCACATCTGCATTATCACTAAATCCATAGCTTATTGTATTGCAATTCGCTTTTGATAAAATTTCCTTTACTCTAAAATCATCTATGCAGCCTACAAGATAACCATCATTTGGAATTAGCTTAGAAAATTTTAAGAATGTATCAGCAATTTCATCAATATCTTTATAACAATCTAAGTGATCTGCATCAATATTTAAAATTATTCCTACATAAGGGAAGAATTTTAAAAATGAACGTTTATATTCACAAGCTTCAACTAAGAAATAGTCGCTCTTCCCAATTCTAAAGTTTCCTCCTATTGCATCTAATTCGCCTCCAACTAGAATTGTTGGATCTAAATCACCAGCAAGAGTAATATGAGAAAGCATAGATGTACAAGTAGTTTTGCCATGTGTACCTGTTATTGCAACATTATATTTATGGCCCTTCATAATTTGACCTAAGAATTCAGCTCTATCCATTAATGTAATATTTTTTTCCTGCGCTTCTAGAAGCTCAAGATTATCAGAGGGGATTGCAGCAGTATATACTACTAAATCTGCATCTTTAATATTTTCTCTTTTGTGGCCTATGTAAACTTCAGCACCTAAAGTTTTTAGCTTATCAAGTATTGGTGAATCCTTGAAATCTGAACCAGATACTTTAAAACCGTTATTTAGTAGTACAGCAGCAAGTCCGCTCATACTGATTCCACCGATACCAATGAAATGAATTTTTTTGTTTTTATCTTTTATAAAATTGAAAGACAAATTACCAACTCCTTTTTTTAGATTTATGAAAATAAATTTTGTGTATAGTTCAAAATTTAGTTTAAAAATCATTAGTTTTATACATTAACTATAATTATATACATTTTTCTAAAAATCAACCATAGAAAAAAATAAATACATAACATTTTATGCATATTAAATAGAATTGTGAACAAGTTATAATATATAGATAAACTTTATAGGCAAATATTATTGCTATTAATTTAAATATAGCATAAAATATGAATATTAAAGCGATTTAATATCAAAAAAATTCGTGTAGGTGATTTTATGGAGAAGTTTACAAGGAATAAAAGGGTAGTTGTTATTACAAAGATATTATTAGAAAATCCTAATAAAATATTAGGATTAAACAAATTTTCAGAGCTATTGAATGCAGCTAAATCTACAATAAGTGAAGATATAGTTGTTGTTCGTGAAGTATTGGAAAGACTTGAAATGGGTAAAGTTGAAACAATAGCTGGTGTGGCTGGAGGAATAAAATATATACCTCAAAGTGGTGAAGATGAAAATAAGACTTTTGCACTAGAATTATGCAAACAATTAAGTGATGATGGGAGAGTTATACCAGGGAATATAATATATATGACAGATTTAATGTATAATCCTAGCATAATAAGTAAAGCGGGAGTAATGCTTTCATCATGTTTCCAAGGAAAAGATGTTAACTATGTAATAACTGTTGAAACTAAAGGGATTCCACTAGCTTATGAAGTGGCTAGAAATTTAGGAGTACAATTAGTTATTGCAAGAAGAGATAGTCAAGTAACAGAAGGACCAACAGTTACTATAAATTATGTATCAGGTAGTAATGGAAGATTGCAACAGATGTCTTTATCAAAGAAATCAATGAAACCAGCAAGTAAATGTATTTTTATTGATGATTTTATGAAGGGTGGAGGAACTGCAATTGGAATCAAGGACTTATTAAAAGAATTTGACAGTGAATTAGTAGGAATAGGTGTTTTGGTTGACAATAAGCAAATTGATAAAATTTTAGACGATGAATATGTGTCTGTTGTGGAACTAAAAGCAGTTGATAAATCAACAATTATAGGAATACAGCCTTCAAAGACATTTTCTTAATCAGAAATTTTGAATTGAAATTGATTAGAATTAAATTCTTTTTAAAAATAATTAATATAATTTAGTCACTTTTGATGATTTGAGTTCTAATATATATGTGGATGTTATAAATATAAAATAGGACAACCCTTTTGAAAAAGTACACTATATGTAAATCTACATAAAAAAATAAATTTTATCAGGATTTATCAAATATAAAAAAGGAATTTAGAAATTTGTGGAGAAATATATAGTAAATATTAAATTTTTTAAGCAACTGGGAGGGGTGGAGTAAAATGCAAATAACAGACGTTAGAATTAGAAAAATTACATCAGAAGGTAAAATGAAAGGAATAGTTTCTGTAACATTTGATAATGAGTTTGTAATTCATGATATTAAGGTTATAGAAGGACAAATGGGTTTATTTATTGCTATGCCTAGTAGGAAAACGCCAGATGGAGAATTTAAGGATATAGCTCACCCAATTAATACAGAAGCAAGGGAAAGAATTCAAACTGCAATTTTAGAAGCTTATGAAAAAGCTGTTTCAGAAGAAGTTGTAGAGGGGTAATGGGTTTTTGAGAACAAAAGGAAGTTTTTATAACTTCCTTTTGTTCTTGTAAGATTTAAATATAAAATGAAATATTAAACTTTGTAATGGCTTGAATTATATATATGATTCAAATATAATTAATTTGGTATAATTAAATAATTATATAAATTTAAAAAAATAGTTTTAAGATAAAATAATAAGTTAAGTATGGTAGTTTGATTTGTTATTTTAAATTATAAATGAGGTGTGATATATAATGTATAAATGTGCACTAGTTTTAGCTGCTGGTCAAGGTAAAAGGATAAAATCAGATTTACCTAAGGTATTACATAAAGTATGTGGTAAGGAAATGCTAAAACATGTTATAGATTCAATAAGAAGTGCTGATATTGATGATATAGATGTAATTATAGGAAAAGGTGCTGACCTTGTTAAAGAAAGAATAGAGGATAAGAAGGTATCGTATTCATTACAAGCTGAACAATTGGGGACTGGGCATGCGGTTAAGTGTGCTCTAGAATTTTTGAAAGGAAAAAAAGGGGTAGTAGGAATTTTTGCAGGTGATACTCCTTTAATAAAGCAATCAACAATTGAAAAATTGTTTAATGAACATATTGAAAATCAAAATTCAGCTACAATATTAAGTGCGATTGTTGATGATCCAACTGGATATGGCAGAATTGTAAGAGGAAAAAGTAATGAAGTATTAAAAATTGTTGAGCATAAAGATTGTAATGAAGAAGAACTAAAAATCAATGAAATGAATTCAGCTATATATTGTTTTGATATTGAGTTATTAGTGGATGCTTTGGGAAAAATAAATAATAATAATAATCAAGGAGAGTACTATCTTACTGATGTTATAGAAATATTAAAATCTAATAATAAAAAAGTTGGTGCTGTTATAACTGATTTTGAAGAAACTATAGGAGTGAATTCTAGAGTTCAGTTAGCACAAGCAGAAGAAATTCTTAGAAATAGAATAAATCTTATGCATATGGAAAATGGTGTTACCTTAATAGATCCTAAAACAACATATATAGAAAGTGATGTTGAAATAGGAAAGGATACAATAATTTATCCGAATAATATATTAGAAGGCAATACTAAGATAGGAAGTAATTGTTTAATTTATCAAAATTCAAGAATTGTTAATAGTGTAATTGGAGAAGAAGTAGATATTCAAGCTTCAGTTATATTAGACAGTAATATTGGAGATAATACAACAGTTGGACCTTTTGCATATATAAGACCTGAAACTACAATAGGTAAACATGCTAGAATTGGAGATTTCGTAGAAATAAAGAAATCAACTATAGGTGATGGCACTAAAGTTTCACATTTAACTTATATAGGAGATGCAGAAGTTGGAGCTGAATGTAATTTCGGGTGCGGGACAGTAGTTGTAAATTATGATGGTAAAAACAAAAATAAGACAATTATAGGAGATCATAGCTTTGTAGGTTGTAATGCTAATTTAGTGTCACCTGTTACAATACACGATAATACTTATATTGCAGCAGGATCAACTATTACTTCTGAAGTTAAGGAAGGTGAACTTGCAGTTGCTAGAGCTAAACAAAGAAATATTAGTGGATGGGTAGAAAAAAAAGGACTAAAAAAGTAAAAGCCTAATTTTTATAACTAGCTAAAATTTTAAGGAGGTCTTCTTAATTATGATAACACATGGTAGAAATATAAAAATATTCACTGGAAATTCGCATTGTAGGCTTGCACAAGATATAGCTGATATTTTAAAAATTCCAGTAGGACAGTCTAGGGTTTCAACTTTTAGTGATGGAGAAATATCTGTTGATATAAATGAAACTGTTAGAGGAAATGATGTGTTCATAGTTCAGTCAACTTCATCTCCTGTTAACAATAACTTGATGGAATTGTTAATTATGATTGATGCATTTAAGAGAGCATCAGCAGGGAGAATAACAGCAGTTATTCCATACTATGGGTATGCAAGACAGGATAGAAAAGTTAAGGCTAGAGATCCCATAACAGCAAAGTTAGTTGCAGATTTATTGACAGCAGCTGGTGCAAATAGAGTTCTAACTATGGATTTACATGCGCCTCAGATTCAAGGGTATTTTAATATTCCAGTTGATCATTTACTTGGAGCTCCAATATTGGCTCAACACTTTATATCTAAAGGATTAATTGATAGGGAAGATCTTGTAGTTGTTTCGCCAGATTTAGGAAGTGTGACTAGGGCTAGAAAGTTTGCGGATAATTTACATGCGCCAATAGCTATTATAGATAAAAGAAGGCCGAAAGCTAATGTTTGTGAAATAATGAATATTATAGGTGATATTGAGGGTAGAACATGCATATTGATTGATGATATGATAGATACTGCTGGAACTATTACTAATGCAGCAAATGCACTTAAAAATTTAGGGGCAAAGAATATTTATGCATGTTGTACTCATGGCGTGTTATCAGGACCAGCAATGGATAGGATAAATAATTCATCAATTGAAGAATTGGTAATGTTAAATACAATTCCATTGAATGAGGAAAATGATAACCATAAAATAAGATCAATTTCTGTTGCACCTTTATTTGCAGAAGCAATAAAAAGGATTTATGATGATGAACCAATAAGTAAATTATTTGAGTATGAACAATAGAAAGCTTTTCTTAAAATACTTCTAAAAATTAGTTTGAATAAGTGAGAATGTGTATTTGTCCTATATATTAGGACAAATATATATTCTATTTTTTATATATGTTATATATAGTGGTAAATAAAAGTTTAGTTAAGGAGGGAAATTTGTGGATGGATTTGCAACAAAGGTTTTGATTGTTGATGATGATGAGAATATTAGCGAAGTAATAGATATGTATTTAAAAAGTTCAGGTTATAGTACTAAAATTGCATTAAATGGTAAAGAGGCACAAGAACTATATTTGGATTATAATCCGGATATAGTATTACTTGATGTTATGATACCTTACATAGATGGAATTGATATTTTAAAATGGATAAGAAAGCAGAAAGAAACTCCTGTTATAATGATTACTGCAAAGGGAGATACTTTTGATAAGGTTTTAGCATTAGAAATTGGTGCAGATGATTATATAGTAAAGCCTTTTGAACCCAAGGAATTATTGGCTAGAGTTAAAGCTGTATTAAGGAGATACTCATCTGAAAACATGAAAGATGAGGTAATTAGGTTAAGTGATTTATCAATTGATTCAATGTCCTATAAAGTAATTTATAATGGAGAAGAAGTAAAAATGCCACCAAAAGAATTTGAATTACTTTATTATTTAGCTAACAATAGAAATAAAGTTTTTACAAGAGATCAATTACTTTGCGAAGTTTGGGGATATGATTATCCAGGCGATTCTAGAACTGTGGATGTTCATATAAAAAGATTGAGAGAGAAACTAAGTGGTGGAGAACAATGGGAAATACAAACTGTATGGGGTGTTGGCTATAAATTTGAGGTGAACTAGATGAAAAATGGAAGTTTACTTCAAAAACTAATAATTACATTTACAATAATTTTAACTATAGTACTAGTATCATTAGCTTGGATTTTATCAATGTGGTTCAGAATATCTTATTTTTCAGAGAAAAGAATGCAATTTGAACGGGATGGGGAATATATAGCTAATGCAGTTAAGGAATATAATTTTGAAAAAAGCAGAGAGCAATTAGATAAATTACAAACAATAGTAAATGTATCTAGCGTTGGAGCAAATTCAGTTATTACTGTTTCAGATGAGTTTAATTATGTATATATGAGATCTGTAACTGAAGAGAGCAATAATATAGAAGGAAGCATAAAGATACTAGATAAAGATAAGGAGCTACTTGTTAATGGAAAGCCTATAGAATATATTAACGAACATTATATGTATGTTTATCCAATAATTGATGATTTTGAATTTAAAGGATATATAGTAATGACAGCTCCTTTATCAACAATAAGTAAGCAATTACATAAAATTTATATTATTGTGTGGATATCTGCGCTAGGAGCTATGATATTTGCAGCTTTAGTGTTATCGTTAGTTTCAAAAAAAATATTAATTAATCCATTAGCAGAAATCAATAAAGCTGCTAAAAGATTTGCAAATGGAGAAGTAAATAGAAGAGTTAGTATATACTCTAAAGATGAAATTGGTCAGTTAGCTAATTCATTTAATATAATGGCTGAATCATTAGAAAAAGTCGAAAATAATAGAAGAGATTTTATATCAAATGTTTCACATGAATTGAGGTCTCCAATGACATCTATAAAGGGATTTATTGCTGGAATAATTGATGGTGTAATTCCTAAAGAAAAAGAAGGGTATTATTTAGATATAGTTTATACTGAGATAAAAAGACTCACAAGATTAATTAGCGATTTACTAGACTTATCAGCAATAGATTCTGGCAAATTAAAATTTAATATGAAAAAAATTAATATAAATGAGTTAGTCAGGCTATGTGTTATAAATAATGAGCAAAGTATAAAAGAAAAGAATATAATGCTTAACGTAGAGTTACAAGACGAAAATTGTTATGTGAAAGCAGATGAAGATAAGACAATGCAAGTAATAACGAATCTCTTAGATAATGCTATCAAGTACTGTGGGAATAATGGAATTATAAAAATTAGTACATATCGTAAGGGTGCAAAAGTGTTTGTACAAATATATAATAATGGACCTAAAATTCCAGATGATGAAATGATATATATATGGAGTAGATTCTATAAATCAGATAAATCTAGAACCAATAAGGTTAGTAGTGGACTTGGTTTATCAATAGTAAGAATGATACTTATTCAACAAGGGGAAGAGATATGGGCTGAAAATAATTGCGATGAGGGAGTTACTTTTACATTTTCACTTACGAAATATAAAAATAACAGATTAGATAAACAAAACTAGGGAGGAAAAGATATGTTTTTAATTGTAGGCCTTGGAAATCCAGGTAAGGAATACGAAGATACAAGGCATAATATAGGGTTTAAAGTTGTTGATAATATAGCTAAAGAGTATAATATTCAAATAAATAGGCAAAAATTTAAAGGTATATATGGGGAAGGTTTTATTAATGGTCAGAAAGTAATACTATTAAAACCAACAACATATATGAATTTGAGTGGTGAAAGTGTAAGGGAAGTAGTAAACTTCTATAATATAGAGAATGATGAAATATTAATTATATATGATGATATAAGTTTAGATGTAGGTAAATTAAGAATAAGAGAAAAGGGAAGTGCAGGCGGTCATAATGGTATAAAGAGTATTATAGCACACCTAGGAAGTGAAGTTTTTTCAAGGATAAAAATAGGCGTAGGACAACCTAACTCAGATTTAGTTAAACACGTTTTGGGTAAATTTTCAAAAGAAGAAATGGTTACTCTAGATGAGAGTATAGAGGCAGCAACAAATGCAACTGCCGAAATTATAAAAAATGATGTTAAAACAGCTATGAATCAATTTAATGGGTTTAAAGCAAGTACAATAAGTTAAGGATGGTGCATAGAATGAGATTAAAAGGGTTAATAGAGCCCTTAGAAAATAGTATAGAGTTTCAAAATATTATAGGCAGCTTTGAGAATAAGAAATTTCCTGTTGGTATATATGGTGCATCTGAATCTGGAAGAGGATATATTATAAGTGGGATATTTGAAAATATAGATAAATCCATGATAATTATAACTCAAAGTGATATGGAAGCAAAAAACCTTTATGAAGATTTGATTTTTTATACTAACGAAGTATATTATTTCCCAATAAGAGAAATGGTTTTTTATAATATTGATGCTATTTCTGGGGATTTAAGATGGGCAAGATTAAAAGTAATAAATGAAATTTTGAATAAGCAAAAGAAAATAATAGTAACTTCAGTAGAAGCTTTCTCAGCTAAGTATACGCCTCATAATTTATTTTTAGATTATAGTATGCAGTTAAAAGTAGGCAAGGAAATTGATATTACTGAAGTATCTGGAAAATTAATTCAATCTGGTTATGAGAGAGTAGAAATGGTTGAAGGAAAAGGACAGTTTTCATTAAGAGGTGGAATATTAGATGTTTTTCCAACATGTTCAACTTATGCATATAGAGTTGAGCTTTTTGGTGATGAGATTGAATCTATTAGAACTTTCAACACAGAATCTCAAAGGAGTATTGAAAAAGTAAAGAAAGTAGATATTTTTCCTGCAAAAGAAGTTATTATCTTAGATGAAGCATTAAAATCAGGAAGTGCTAAACTTAAAGATGAATTTAATGATATTGCTTCAAAAGATAAAGATGATGAAAGAATAGAGAAATTAAGAAAAATATTAAATAGAAATTTAGAGTCGTTAGAGGAAACGGGATCATTTGAAGCTATAGATAGTTACTTACCATACTTTGTAGAAGAGCCAGAAAGTCTTTTTGATTATTTTAAAGACTATTTTTTTGTTATGGATAATGTTCAAAGATGTAAAGGAAAGTTAGATTCTACATACTTGGAATTTGAAGAAAATTTTACGGCTTTTTCACAAAGAGGAGATATATTTCCAGGACAAGGAAATTTATTAATTAATAAAGAAGAGATATTAGAAGTATTTGAAGATAAAAATCTTGCTTTTTTTGAAGCATTAACTAAAACAACAGATTGGTTAAAACCAAGAGTGTCAGTAAATACTGTTCAAGTGACTTTGAATAATTATCAAGGTCAATTAGATTTGTTAATTGATGATATTTTAAGTAAGAAAAACTTAGGATATAAAACATTAATATTATCAGGAACAAGAGCTAGGGGAGAACGTTTAGTTGGGACTCTAAGGGATAGAGGAATAGAAAGCGTTTATAGGGATGATGTTGATAAAATTGAATATGGTGAAGTTGTAATAACGTTTGGAAATCAATTAAAAGGATTTGAATATCCAGAATATAAAATTTGTGTAATATCAGACAGAGAAGTTTTTGGAGAAGCTAAAAGAAAATTAAAAGCTAGTAAATCAAAAAGAAAGGGTATTTCTAAAATAAGCAGCTTTGCAGAATTAAAGCCTGGAGATTATGTAGTTCATGCTAGTCATGGTGTTGGTGTTTACAAGGGAATTAAACAAATTGATGTTGCAGGTCATAAAAGAGACTATCTGGATATTGTATATGATAAAGGAGATAAATTATATGTTCCTGTAGATCAACTGGATTTAATTCAAAAATATATTGGAAGTGAAGGTAAAGCTCCAAAGGTAAATAAACTTGGAAGTGCTGAGTGGCAGAAGGCTAAGGCAAAAGCCAGAAAATCAATTAATGAAATAGCTGAAGATTTGGTCAAACTTTATGCTATGAGGAGCACTGTAAAAGGACATAAGTTTTCTAAGGATACTGAATGGCAGAAACAATTTGAAGATGAGTTTCCATTTGAAGAAACGCCAGATCAATTAACATCTATAGAAGAAATTAAATTAGATATGGAATCAGAAAAACCAATGGACAGACTTGTATGTGGAGATGTTGGTTATGGTAAAACAGAAGTGGCTCTAAGAGCTGCATTTAAAGCTGTTATGGACGGAAAGCAAGTTGCAATTTTGGTTCCAACAACTATTTTGGCTGAACAGCATTATAAGAATATCAAAAATAGATTTTCTGATTTTCCTATAAAAATAGATATGATTAGTAGATTTAAGACAACTAAACAACAGAAGGAAACTTTACAAAAGGTTAAAGAAGGGAATTTGGATATTTTAATAGGAACTCATAGATTAGTTTCTAAGGATATCCAATTTAAAGATTTAGGGTTACTAATTGTAGATGAAGAACAAAGATTTGGTGTAAAACAAAAGGAAAAAATTAAAGGAATAAAGAAAAATGTTGATGTTTTAACTTTAAGTGCAACACCGATTCCAAGAACTCTTCATATGTCATTAAGTGGTGTTAGAGATATTTCTGTAATAGAAACACCGCCAGAAGAACGATATCCTATTCAAACTTATGTTGTTGAACAGAATGATCAGCTTATAAGAGATGCTATACTTAGGGAAATTGGAAGAAATGGGCAAGTGTATTTTGTATACAATAGGGTTGAAGATATTGAAAGAATGGCAAAGTATGTTCAAGCTTTAGTTCCTGAAAGTAAAGTTGGAGTTGCACATGGACAAATGGCAGAGAGACAACTTGAAAATGTAATGATTGATTTTATGTCAGGAGAATATAATGTACTAGTTTGTACAACAATAATAGAAACTGGAATGGATATTCAAAATGTTAATACAATAATAATTTATGATGCTGATAAAATGGGACTTTCTCAACTATATCAATTAAGAGGTAGAGTTGGTAGATCTAATAGAATTGCATATGCTTATCTTTTATATACAAAGGATAAAGTATTGACAGAAGTTGCAGAGAAGCGTCTTAAAGCATTGAAAGATTTTACAGAATTAGGCTCTGGCTTCAAAATAGCAATGAGGGATTTAGAAATTAGAGGTGCTGGAAATATGATGGGATCATCGCAACATGGTCATATGGCATCTATAGGGTATGATTTATATTGCAGAATGCTTGAAGATACAGTTAAACTTATAAAAGGAGAAATTCAAAAGGAACCAATAGAAACAACTTTAGACATAAAGGTTGATGCATTTATACCTGAAAGTTATATAGAAGATGAAATTCAAAAAATTGAAATTTATAAAAAAATAGCTGTAATTGAAGGGTTAGAAGATTACAACGATATAAAGGAAGAATTAGAAGATAGGTATTCTAAAATACCAGAACCAGTATATAATTTAATGGATATTGCATATATAAAAAGCCAAGCCAAGTCTATTTTTATAGAAGAAATAAAGGAAACTCCAAAAGAAATGCTTTTTAAGTTCGCTGAAAATGAGAGTGATTATAAGAATATATTCAAAATTTTAATGGAAAAATATAAAAATAGTGTGGTGTTAAAATTTGGCTCTAATCCATATTTTGCATTTAAAATAAAATGCGTAAAGAAAGAAAATGTGTTAGAATTTTTAAAAGAAGTTTTTAATGACATAATATTGTAACAAAAGTTTGATATAAAGGAATAGTAAAGTAAATAAAATAGTGTAAAAAATTGAATTATAAAAATAATATTGATATACTAATGTTATGACTCTTTATAATAACATAGGGGATAATATTGTCTTATACAAAATTTATAATTCGTTTTGACAAATTATTTTCTAATGTTTAAATCTAGAATAAGTGAGGGGAAAATTTTGAAAAGAATAAAAAAAATTATAGCAACAATAGCTATGTTAACAATTGCGGTATCTGCTATGGGGTGCAAAATGGTTGAAAAGACTCCAGAAGCAATACAAAACACAGTACTTGCAACAGTTGGAAATGAAAAAATAACAAAAGGTGATTTGGACAAACAAGTTGGTCCACAATTAAAGCAACAATTTGGTGATGATTATGCAACTAATGACAAAGCTAAAGATCAAGTAAAGCAAGCAAAACAACAAGGATTAACTAGCTTAGTAAATCAAAAAATACTATTGCAAGAAGCCGATAAGTTGGGTTTAAAACCATCAGATGATGATTTAAATAAGCAAGTTGATGATCAAATTAATCAATATAAGGCTCAATATTCTGGGGAAGGTCAATTTGAAGGACTTTTACAGCAAAATGGGTTGACAGAAGATCAATTAAGGAAACTCATGAGAGATAATTTCATAATTCAAGCTGTTCAAGACAATCTTATGAAAGATATAACAGTTACAGATGATGATGTTCAAACATATTACAATGAAAATAAAGACAGTCAGTTTACAGTTGGAGCTGGTGCAACAGTATCGCACATATTAATTGCTGAAAAAGCTGGTGATGGATCAGTAGATTTTGACGCATCGTTAACAAAAGCAAATGCTTTAAAAGCTAAATTAGATGCTGGGGCTGATTTTGCAACACTGGCAAAAGAAAATTCAGCAGATCCAGGAAGCAAGGATAAAGGTGGGGACTTAGGGTTCCAAGCATATAATACTACACAATTAGTTAAAGAATTTGTTGATGGATTTAAGAACTTAAAAGAAGGTGAAATCTCAGCGCCAGTAAAGAGCCAATATGGATATCATATAATTAAGGCTACTGGGTTAAAGCAAGCACAAGTTACACCATTAGATCAAGTTAAGGATCAAATTAAATCTACATTATTACAACAAAATCAAAATAAAGCTTTTACTGATAAGCTTGCAGAATGGAAGACAGATTTAAAAGTTCAAACTTATGAAGATAGATTATAGTATTAGTAAATATTTAACTTAGTAATTAAGCCATTTTGAAGTAATTGGAATTATTTCAAAATGGCTTAATTTATTGTATGGTTATATTAAAGAAAGATGTGTTGAAGAAATTAGATGAGCATATAATTAATTAACATATTATTAGTGAAAAATAATTAACATAAAATTTGTCTATAAGTGTATAAAATTTCTAGAAATTCAAATAATAATAGTGCAACCAATTAATAGAGTTTCAAAGGAGGTTATACAACCAATGAAGGCAACAGGAATTGTTAGAAGAATTGATGACTTAGGAAGAGTGGTAATACCAAAAGAAATAAGAAGGACTCTAAGAATTAGAGAAGGAGATCCACTAGAAATTTTTACAGATAGAGATGGTGGTGTAATTCTAAAAAAATATTCACCAATTGAAGAGCTTACTAATTTTTCTAAAGAATATTGCGAAAGTTTACAACAAGTTATTGGAAATGTTGTATTAATCGCTGATAAAGATGCTTTTGTTTCAATAAGCGGAGCACCGAAAAAAGATTATTTAGAGAGAAAAGTAAGCAGTGAATTAGAACAAATAATGACTGGAAGAAAGACTGTATTATTAAGCAAAGCGAACAATTCAGTAATCCCATTACATAATGATGATGATGAAAAAGCATATTCTAGTCAAGTTATATCACCAATTATAGCAGAAGGTGATGAAATTGGAGCTGTAATTATTTTATCAAAAGAAGATGATGCAGAACTTGGTGAGGTTGAAACTAAACTAGTTGAAACAGCAGCATCATTTTTAGGAAAACAAATGGAACAATAATATTTATAATTTAATTGCAATATGAAAAATAACAGGAATAATACCTCTAAACTTACAATAATAATTAATTAGTAATATGTAAGTTTGGAGGTGTTTTATGAATAAACAATCGCTAATTAAGGGAAGTGTAATTCTTGGTGTTGCAGGAATACTAACAAAATTTTTAGGACTATTTTTTAGATGGCCATTGATAATGTTGATTGGAGATGAAGGAATAGGATATTATCAAATGTCATACCCAATGTATATGTTTTTTATAGCTATGGCTTCTGGTGTGCCAGTTGCAATTTCTAAAATTATATCTGAAAAAAATGCTATACATGATATATCAGGAAGCTTTGAGGTAATAAAGGAATCAGCTATTTTAATGACAATAATAGGGACAGGCACTACGTTAGTGCTATTCTTTTTTGCCAAGCCAATAATAACGTTTTTGAAATGGGATCAGAAAGCATATTATTCATTAATAGGTATATCCTTTGCGCCTATGATTATATCTTTTGTGACTATATTTAGAGGCTTTTTTCAAGGATTGCAGAATATGACGCCCTCGGCTATATCACAGGTTTTAGAGCAAATTGGGAGAGTTGTTTTTGGAGTTGGACTGGCAATATTTTTCTTGCCGAGGGGAATAGAATATTCAGCGGGTGGAGCAGCATTTGGAGCTACAGCAGGGGCAGTTATTGGTGGAACATATTTATATTCAAGGTACAGAAAAATTAAAAAAAATTATAAAATAAGAAATATAAAAAGTAATCCCGAAATATTAACTAATATATTAAGAATTGCAATTCCTATATCATTAGGTACAACCGTTGGAAGTGTTATGAATTTAATTGATTCTATTTTGGTGCCACAGAAGTTGTTGGAAGCTGGTTTTACTAGTACACAAGCCACTGTATTATATGCTCAATTAACAGGTAAAGCATCTGTAATTATAAATATTCCACTAACTATTTCTATGGCGATATGTACATCATTAATTCCTATTATAGCTGAAAATTATATACTAAAAAGACAAGCAGATGTTAGAAGTAAAGTGGATATATCTATGAAAATGGCATCTGTAATTGCAATACCTTGTACCTTTGGTCTTTTCTTCTTGGCAGAACAAGTAATGAAACTAATTTTTCCAAAAATGTTTGATGGGATAGAAATATTAAGATATCTATCTTTGTCAATCCCATTTATAATAATTACTCAAACTACAACTGCTATATTGCAAGGCACTGGAAATTATATAAAACCAGTTCTTAATCTCCTAGCTGGATGTATAATCAAGATTGTATTAACCTGTATTTTAGTATCTACAGAAAGATTTAATATATATGGAGCAGTCATAGCTAGCTGCAGTGCATATATAATAGTGAGTATATTAAACATAATAACAATGAAGTTTACATTAAAAGTTAAACTGAATTTTTACGAAATATTAATAAAACCAACGTATGCAGCTGCAATTATGATGTTGCTTGTATTAATAAGTTATAATATTATATATAAAAATACAATAAGTAATGGCATAGCTTGCTTAATATCAATATTTTTAGGTATGATAATATATATTATATTAATAATTGTACTTAAAGTATTTGATGTTAGTGAAATAAAGAATAGATTTAAAAGAAGATAAAAGGAGAGTAATCTGATGATTAAAATAGTGGGATTAGGACCAGGAGATAAAGATGCATTGACTATAGGAACTGTATATGAATTTGAAAATACTAAAAATATTTTCTTAAGAACAGAAAAGCATCCAACAGTTGACTACTTAATTGAAAAAGGAATTAAGTTTGAAACATATGATAATGTTTATGAAAATACAGAAAATTTTGATGAAGTGTATTTAAACATAGCTAATGATTTGCTTGTGAAGCATAATAGTTTAGGAGATTTAATATATGGGGTGCCAGGACATCCATTAGTAGCAGAAAAATCAGTATTTAATTTAATAGAATTATGTAAAGAGAACAACGTGGAATATAAGATAATACCAGCTGTGAGTTTTATTGATGCTATGATTGAAAGCATAAAAATAGATCCAATTGAAGGCTTGAAAGTTATAGATGCATTTGATATTGGAAATCAAATATTAGATAAGCGTATAGGAACGATTATAACACAGGTATATAATCAATTAATAGCCTCAGAAGTTAAGTTGAAATTGCTTGATCAATATAATGATGAAACAGATATTTATTATGTAAGAGCAGCAGGTATAAAGGGTCAAGAAAGCATAAGAAAAATTCCTTTGTTTGAATTAGATATGCAAGAAGATATAGATTATTTAACATCAGTATACATTCCAAAAGATATGAATAATAAAAAAGATTTTAATGATCTTTTAGATATAATAGAGATATTAAGGGGAGAAAATGGTTGCCCATGGGATAGAGAACAAACTCACGAATCTCTTAAGAAATCTTTAGTAGAAGAAAGTTATGAGGTTATAGATGCAATAGATCAAGCTGATGATGATTCATTAATTGAAGAATTAGGAGATGTATTACTGCAAGTTGTTTTTCATGCATCTATAGGCAAAGAGGATGGATATTTTGATATAAATGACGTTATAGGAGCAATTTGTGATAAGATGATAAGCAGACATCCGCATGTTTTTAAAAGATCTAGTGAATTGAACTCTTCAGAAGAAGTATTAGTAAAGTGGGATGATTTAAAGAAAAAAGAAAAAGGGTATAATACTATTACAGAAGAAATGAATGGAATAACAAAAGGGTTGCCAGCACTTTTAAGAGCTCACAAAGTTCAAGAAAAAGCAAAAAAAGTTGGATTTGATTTTGAAGATATAAGTTTTGCAATAAATAAGGTAAAAGAAGAACTTAAAGAGGTAATTGATGTATATAATACAGAAAATGTGGAGAAAATAACAGAAGAAGTTGGAGATTTACTATTTTCATGTGTTAATGTTGCTAGATTTTTAAAGGTTGATGAAGAAGTGGCATTAAATTATACTATAGACAAGTTTATAAAAAGATTTGCTTATATTGAAAGCGTTGCAAAGGAAAAAAACATTGAATTAACTAACACAAGTTTGGATGAAATGGATAAACTTTGGGAAATTTCAAAAAAAATAGATTAATATTTCAATTTAATAAAGGAATTTTCTAATTTATGCAGAATAATACTTTATAAAAGAACTATATTGTAACGATTTATTGGATTATTTAGTTATATGTAGCAAAAGAAAGCGTTTTTCTATAGACGGTTAGCTAAAGAGGTTATATAATAAAGAGGTGCAATTTAGTACATAAAGAAAACAGTTAAAAATATAAAACTGGATTTTTAAGGAGGATGTTATTGTGAATAAAGCAGAATTAATTACTAGCATGGCAGAAAAAAGTAAATTAACAAAAAAAGATGCAGAATTAGCGCTAAAGGCTTTAATTGAAAGTGTTGAAGAAGCACTAGAAAAGGGTGAAAAAGTTCAATTAGTTGGATTTGGAACTTTTGAAACAAGAGAAAGAGCTGCTAGAGAAGGAAGAAATCCTAGAACTAAGGAAGTTATAAAAATTCCTGCAACTACAGTTCCAGTATTCAAAGCTGGTAAAGAATTTAAAGATAAAGTAAATAAGTAATAAAATTAAATTTACACAGCGTAAATGTGAGCCCGAGTTTTCTCGGGTTCTTTTAATAAAGGAGAAAAGTATGAGGCTAGATAAATATTTAAAAGTATCGCGTATCATAAAGAGAAGAACTGTTGCTAAGGAAGTATGTGAAAGCGGGAGAATATTGATAAATGATAAGCAGGCAAAACCTTCTACATCAGTAAAAGAAGGAGATATTATTCAAATAACATTTGCAAATAGGATTTTAAAAGCTGAGATAATTAACATAGCTGAACATGTTAAAAAAGAAGATGCAAAAGAAATGTATGTGATTATTGAAGGGGAAGAAGATAAGGAGTAGAAAAAGTGAAATGCTTATCTACTCTTTTTACGTAAGAAATAAAAAATACTTAACTTATTAAAGGTTCTGAATTCTAAATTGAAATAGACAAACATATATTATATAAGAAAAAATAAATGGAGGAATCTTTAATGGAGAAAAAAGTGGAAAATAAAGTTGAAGATAATAGATGTAATTTATTTTTAGAGAATAGAAAAAAAATAACTTTAAGTGGTGTAATTGAAGTTATAAGTTTTGATGAATTAAAAATTGATTTAACCACTAGTTTAGGTAATTTAACTATTAAGGGAGAAGATCTAAAAATGAATAAGTTAGATGTGCAGAATGGTGACGTTATAATAGCTGGAAATATTGGATCTGTAGTTTATAATGGGAAGGTATCTAAAAAAAGTAATGAAACTATAATAAGTAAATTATTTAAGTAGGTAGTAGTATGCCATTAGAATTAAATATGCAGATCAATCTTGTTATTTATAGTGTAATTGGAGGTATTATAACGGGAATATTATTTGATATATATAGAGTGATACGAGGACTAAATTCTTTTAAAATATTGAATGTGATAGAAGATATGCTTTTTTGTGTACTTATTGCGTTGATAGTATTTTCTTTTCTCTTATATATTAATTATGCTTTTTTAACTCCGTATGTATATATTTTTATAGTGATTTCTACTTTATTATACTTTAGACTTCTAAGTAAATATTTTTATAAAAGTGAAATAATAATAGCTAAGTTATTTTATAAATTAATTCGAATACTATTAAAAAATATAAGGTATCCATTAAAAATGATTGCGTATAAAATTGCTGATAGAAAGAAATAAGAAAAAATTACTTGAATAATAGCAATATAGTGATTACAATAGATTTAAGAGAATTTACAAAATAGAGGTTCTATAGATGAAAAAAAAGTTAATATTAAAAAGAGTAATAATTGTTGGATTTATTGTGTTCTTTGCGTTTAGTTACATTAGGCAAAGTATAACAATAAGTAGGATTCAAAAAGAAATAGATAGTAAGCAACTGCAATTAGATGAGATTAATCAAAAAAACCAAAGACTTCAGGATGAGGCTGAAAAAATCAATTCCGATTCTCCTGATTATCTTGAAAAATTGGCAAGGGAGAGGCTTGGGATGATTAAACCTGGCGAAAAAGTTGTTAATAGTGAGACAACAAATAAAAATTCTAATTAGCTTTTAGTATATAGAAAGATGTGTAAAGCTCGATAATTATAGTAACTATTAAATTGCATTTCTAATTAAAGAACATACTTATAATTTAGTTTGTTCTTATAATTTATATATTTTAAAATTTAAGGAGGAGTCTTTTAAACATGACCTTATTGGCAGGAAACATAGTAGAGGGCACAGTGATAAACATTACGAATTTTGGAGCTTTTATTGAGGTTGAAGGCAAAACTGGATTAGTTCATATTTCAGAAGTTGCGGATTCTTACGTAAAGGATATTAGGGAACATCTTAACGAGCAAGATAAAGTGAAGGTAAAAGTTATCTCAATAGATGACAATGGGAAAATTAGTCTTTCAATAAAACAAGCAAATGTTCAAAGAAAATCAGTTAAACCAGCAGAAATTGATTGGAAGGCAACTGATAAGAAGAAACCTTCTAATTCGGGGAACTTTGAAGATATTATGTCTAAATTCTTAAAAGATAGTGAAGAAAGAATGCAGGATGTAAAGAAGCATCAAGAATTTAAGGGAAAAGGTGGAAAGAAAGGTTATTAGATTTTTTAGTTGCAATAAATATTTATAGATGGAATTATTTTGAATTTGATGTGCAGAATATAGTTTGTAAGTGTATGCTTTAAAACTTGTTCTGCACTAATTAATTTGTTTGATTTATTATAAATTTTGATTTGAATTACGTCATATATTTTTTATAATAAAAAGATGTTGACAGTATAATAATTATATATTATAATTAGCTTTGTTGTTGACACTTAGTTGATAGCAAAGTGTGCCGAAGTGGCGGAACTGGCAGACGCACAGGACTTAAAATCCTGCGGTGGTTAAACACCGTACCGGTTCGATTCCGGTCTTCGGCACCATAATAAAATATAAAATAACGCGGGGTGGAGCAGTTGGTAGCTCGTCGGGCTCATAACCCGAAGGTCGTAGGTTCAAGTCCTGCCCCCGCAACCATTAATATGGCGGAATAGCTCAGCTGGCTAGAGCACTCGGTTCATACCCGAGGTGTCGTAGGTTCAAGTCCTATTTCCGCTACCATGTGTGCCGAAGTGGCGGAACTGGCAGACGCACAGGACTTAAAATCCTGCGGTGGTTAAACACCGTACCGGTTCGATTCCGGTCTTCGGCACCATAATAAAATATAGAATAACGCGGGGTGGAGCAGTTGGTAGCTCGTCGGGCTCATAACCCGAAGGTCGTAGGTTCAAGTCCTGCCTCCGCAACCAAAATAAAGAATAATTTTTATTATGAAATATTAAAATGTCGTAATTATATACATGATGTGATTAGAATATGCCGAAGTGGCGGAACTGGCAGACGCACAGGACTTAAAATCCTGCGGTGGTTAAACACCGTACCGGTTCGATTCCGGTCTTCGGCACCAAAAGATTTAAGCAAAAGCTTAGGTCTTTTTTTGTTATTAAGTATATTTGCAAAAAGTTATAAAGTAATTTCGTCATTTGATAATTTATAAGTGTCAATAAATAAACAGCGTGGTCGTTTTGTTGCGGTTAGTAAGAGAAGTTTGAATAGGTGTAGAGTACTATTCATGCTTTTTTATTTTTATGAAAAAATAATTATATATAAACTACTAATAAGGCAAGATTAACGACAAAATAATTATGTGGAGTAAAAGTTATAAATTAACCTGTATACCCGCTTTTTCATGGAGGTGCACAGAGTTTTTAGTAAAATTTATGATAAGGAAAATAACATATTAAATAATTGTATATTAGTGAATTTTAGATGAAGTTGTCCAACGAATTTTTAATTAGTGAAACACCTTATGACATATATCGTAAAATATAGATGCTATAATCATATTACATTATTTGGAAATGAGGCGAGCTGATGTGCAGTATGGGTTAGGTGTAGACAAATATCAAGAGATAAACAAAGTGACAAATGTAAAAAGGAACATAGGGATAAAAACATCTTTAGTAAGATTATGCACTATTTTGATAGCTGGGATTTTACTTGGAAGAGTAAGTTTGTTATTAAATCAATCAGATAGAAGTGGAATAGCTCCGATTGGATTAGCTTATTTAATAGCTATTGTTACAAAGGGAAATAAAAAAGACAATTTTGCAGCAGCAACGGGAGTTGCCATGGGATATTTATCAATAAATAATCTATTAACAGATGGATATGCATATGTAACCTCTGTATTTTTAATAATGATATATTATACTTCTATACCAACAACAAGGAAAAGAAAGAGGGAGTTAATAGGTTTTATTATCATTTTAATCAGTTTCTTTTTTTATGGTCTTTGGATTAGTAAATATGAACTGGGAATAGATATAACTTTGAGCATAATAGAAACATTAATTATTGTACCAATATATTATGTTATAAAATATGCGATAAATTCTCTAGAAGTAATTAATACTAGTTATTTATATTCATCTGAAGAGTTAGTTAGTATAAGTATGTTTTTATGCTTATTAATTGCAGGGATAGGAAACGTTGATTTTGTTGATTATTCAATAAGAAATATATGTGCATTAACATTAGTTCTGGTAATTGCCTATATAGGAGGAGCTACATATGGAGCTATGATTGGAGTTTTAATGGGAATAATGATTGGGATTGCATCTAATAACATGATGTATAGTGTGGCTTTTTTTGGTGTTGGAGGACTGATAATTGGAATATTTAAAGATACAGGAAAAATATTTTCAATACTTTCAAGTATAATAATTTATTCTGCACTGGCGTTATATTCAAATTCAGTAACCTTAAAGTTGGCTGTTGAGGTCTTAGCTAGTTCTTTTTTATTCTTATGCATACCAAAGCTTATATATGAAAGTATTGAAATTGAGATAAATCCATATGTAAAAAAGGCATCTTTAGGGGAAATTCAATTGAATTCAATGAAAGAGGAATTTACTTTTAAGTTAAAAGAATTAACAAATGTACTGGCAAATGTGTCAAAGTGCTTACTCAATACTAATGATAATGAAAATTTATTGATTAAATCGAAAGGAAGTGCTTTAGTAGAGAATTTAGCAGATAGAAGTTGTTGCAACTGTGAGAATAGGATTTTATGCTGGAAAAAAGATTTTCATCAGACATTTAATGCATTTCAAATACTAATACAAAGATGTGAGGAGGGAAAATTAGAAATACCAGAATATTTACAAAAAAAATGTATTAAAAATTTTACGATTTTGAAATGTGCTGAATCAATTGTAAATAATTACAGTGTAAATGAAACAATAAAAAACAGGTTGGCAGAGGGGAGGGAGATATTATCAGAACATATATCCAATATATCTCGAACCTTAAACGATCTTCTAGGTAGCTTTAAGAAAGAAGTTAATATTGATGTAGAATTAGAAGGTATAACAAAACGAATTTTGAATAAAAATTTAATAAATTATAGTGATGTTTTTTGTTATGTGGATAAAAATGGTAGAAGTAAAATTAGAATAAATATGAATGATTATGAGAATTTTAATTATTGTGAAAAAAATATAGTATCATTGTTAAACAATAATCTTAATATTAGAGTTCGTATAGGAGATGATGGAAGTAGTATCGATACTGAAACAAATCAACGTATTATAAAAATAGAAGAAAAACCCAAATATCGTATGGTCTCTTATGTATCTGTTGAACCTAAAAGTGGAGAAAAGGAAATAGGAGATAGTTATAGTTTTGGAAGAGTTGTTGATGGATCATATATGACGATTTTAAGTGATGGAATGGGTTTTGGTCCAGAGGCGAAGGAAGAAAGTAAATCAACTGTTGATTTAGTAGAAAAACTTATGGAGGCTGGATTTGATGAAAACATAACAGTAAATACAGTTAATTCTATAATGGGAATGAGATTTGTAGAAAATGAAAAATATGCGACATTGGACTTGAGTAAAATTGATTTATATACTGGTCAAGGCGTTTTTGTGAAAATAGGTGCAGTCTCAAGCTTTATTAAGAGAGGGAGTGAGGTGAAGGTTATTAATTCAAAGAATTTGCCATTGGGACTTGTAGATGAGGTGGAGGTTGAAAGAATAAAAGAAGTTTTAAAGCCTGGTGATATATTGGTAAATATAAGTGATGGTGTTTTAGATATTGAAAGGTATAGCTTTGGAGAAGTAAGTTGGATTGAAGAGTATTTAAAGAATGTTAATGCGGGTCCTAGAGAACTATCTGAAAAAATATTAAATAGAGCGAAGAAATTAAGTGGAGGCATAGTTAAAGATGATATGACAGTAATAGTTTCAAAAATTTATTTGGATAGCTAAGGAGTATTGTTATTTTCCTATTTTATGAGATATTATAAATAGCTGTTTTAAAACTTTAGTGTATTATTAGTTTTGAAGCAGCTTTTATAATTTATATTAAAAAGGTTTGCAGAAAAAAATTAAGGCAATAATGTTTACATTGGAAAAATATATGCGTAAAATATATTATGCAGTATTATATAATAATAGGAGTGTTTATTTTTGGACAGAAAAGTACTATCTTATATTAGAGATAATAAGTTATTAAAAAGTAAGGATAAGATTTTAGTTGCTCTCTCTGGTGGCCCAGATTCTTTGTGTCTTTTGAATATTTTGCTGGAGTTAAGACAAGAATTAGATATTGAGATAGCAGCTGCGCATTTAAATCACCTTTTGAGAGGGGCAGATGCAATTGGTGATGAAGAATATGTAATTGATATTTGCAATACGATGGGGATAAAATGTTTTGTTAGACGTTTAGATATAAATATTTATGCTAAAGAACATAGATTATCATCTGAAATGGCAGGAAGAAAGGCTAGATATGATTTCTTTGAAGAAATTTCAGAAAAAGAGGGATTTAACAAAATTGCAACTGCACACAATGCAAATGATCAAGCTGAAACAATTTTATTTAGACTTATGAGAGGAACAGGACTCGATGGGCTTGGAGGAATTAAAGCTTCAAGAGATGGAAAGATAATAAGACCAATTTTGTGTTTATCAAGAAGTGAAGTAGAAGGATATATAGAATTAAAAAAATTAAATCCAAGAATTGATAAAACAAATTTTGAAAGGATTTATAACAGAAATAAAATAAGATTAGATATATTACCATATATGAAAGAAAATTTTAATGAGGACATAATAGATGCTTTGAATAGAATGGCTTTATTATTACAAAAGGACAATGAATTCATTGAAAATTTAGCTTTAAGTTTATACAATAAATATTGTATAGAGGATAGTGCTTATTTTATAATAAAAAAGGAAATATTTATTGAAGAAGAGCCTATAGCAACAAGAGTGTTAAGAAATGCATTAATAAAATATTCTAAGTCAAATTATGATTTTGAGATGAAGCATATATATGAAATTTTTCATTTAGCAAAAAAGAATTCAGGAAAGTTGATACATTTACCTAATGGTATTTATGCTGAGAATATCTATGGAGATATATACATAAAAAGTAAAGTAGAAAAGTATCATATAGATAATAAAATAGAAGATATAATTTTAGAAAAAAACAATATAAATACAAATGAAATTATATTAGATAATTTTATAGTTAAATTCGAAGTTATTACTGACTATGAAATGAGTCAGATAATTTCAAATCAAAATAAATTCACAAAATATTTTGATTTTGATAAAATTAAGAATAATATTTCAATGAGAAATAGAAGAAATGGTGATAAAATTATTCCTTTAGGCATGACTGGAAATAAGAAAGTAAAAGACATTTTTATTGATATGAAAATACCTAAAGATGAAAGAGATAGTATCCCTATTTTATGTTTTGATAATAAAATTGCTTGGATTATTGGAATAAAAATCTCTGAAGAATATAAAATTACAGATAAAAGTGGAAATATATTAAAAGTAGTTGTTGAAAGAAAGGAATATTAGAATTATGAAACAGGATATACAAGAAATATTATTTTCGGAAGACGTTTTGAATAAACGTATTAAAGAACTTGCAAGTGAAATAAGTAACGATTATGAGGGGAAGAATTTAGTTGTAGTTGGTATATTGAAGGGTTCAGTATTGTTTGCGGCAGAGTTAATTAAAAACATTTCTGTTCTGTGTGAGATAGATTTTATGGCTGTTTCAAGCTATGGAAGTTCTACAGAAACATCTGGTGTTGTAAGAATTTTAAAAGATTTAGATAACAGCATTGAAGGTAAGGATATTTTATTAGTTGAAGATATTGTTGATACAGGAATTACTTTATCTTATCTGCTTAAGTATTTGCGTGCAAGAAATGCTAACAGCATAGAAATAATTTCGTTGTTAAATAAACCGGCTAGAAGAAAGGTAGATTTAGACGTTAAGTATATTGGATTTGAAGTGCCTGATGGATTCATAGTAGGTTATGGAATAGACTATGCGGAGAAATATAGAAACTTACCTTTTATAGGAATATTAAAACCAGAGGTATACAACAAATAGACAGTTTAAATTTATTGTAATAAAAATATTGATATGGTAAAATTTTAAATATGATGAGAGAGGGGGGCCTTGAATGAAAAAATATTCAAGTGCGGCTGTATGGATTGTATGTTCTGTTATGTTAATTCTAGCAGCGGTTACAATGTATCAAACAGGAAAAGGGTCTAGTGATATGGCATATAGTGCATTCGTACAGAAATGGAATGCCAATGAAATAGAAAGTATTGTTGTCAAAGAAGATAGTATGACAATAGAGGGAAGAACTACTGACAGCAAAACTTTTACAACTTATGCTCCAAGTGAGTTAGTTGGATCATTGATGGAAAAACAACCTAAGTCTGATGTTAAAGTAACTTTTGAGAAACCATCTAATAATGCAACATGGATAGCTACATTACTTCCATTTATATTAATGGCAGTGATGATATTTATATTTTTATTCATATTTACTCAACAGTCACAAGGCGGAGGTGGCGGAAGGGGTGTTATGAATTTTGGTAAAAGTAAAGCTAAAATGGTAACTCCTGATACCCAAACAGTCACATTTAATGATATAGCAGGTGCTGATGAAGAAAAGGCAGAACTTGAAGAAATTGTTGATTTTCTTAAGCTACCAGCGAAATATATAAAGATGGGAGCAAGAATACCTAAAGGGGTATTATTAGTAGGTCCTCCGGGAACAGGAAAGACCTTGCTTGCAAAAGCGATAGCTGGAGAAGCTGGAGTTCCTTTCTTTAGTATATCAGGTTCAGATTTTGTTGAGATGTTTGTAGGTGTAGGTGCATCTAGAGTTAGAAGTTTATTTGAAGAGGCTAAGAAGAATTCACCATGTATAGTTTTCATAGATGAAATTGATGCAGTTGGAAGACAAAGAGGTGCTGGACTAGGTGGAGGGCACGATGAGAGAGAGCAAACATTAAATCAACTTCTTGTTGAGATGGATGGTTTCGGTGCTAATGAAGGAATTATTATGATAGCAGCAACAAATAGACCTGATATCTTAGATCCAGCATTATTAAGACCTGGAAGGTTTGATAGACAAGTAATTGTTGGTGCCCCTGATGTGAAAGGAAGAGAAGAAATTCTTAAAGTTCATACAAGAAAGAAACCACTTAGAGAGGATGTTAAATTAGATATTCTTGCTAAAAGAACACCAGGTTTTTCAGGAGCAGATTTAGAAAATTTAACAAATGAAGCAGCTTTGCTTGCTGTTAGAAGAGATAAGCAACAAATTTCAATGCAGGAAATGGAAGAAGCAATAACTAAAGTAATTGCAGGACCTGAAAAGAAGAGTAGAGTAATAACAGAGCATGATAGAAAGCTGACAGCATACCACGAAGCGGGGCATGCTGTTGTAATGAGATTACTTCCAAACTGTGATCCGGTCCATGAAATAAGTGTTATTCCAAGAGGAAGAGCAGGAGGTTATACTATGCATCTTCCAAAAGAAGATACTTCTTATACATCGAAATCAAAGCTTAAAGATGAAATGGTTGGTCTCTTAGGCGGAAGAGTAGCTGAAAAACTAATCATGGGGGATATTAGTACTGGTGCAAAAAATGATATTGATAGAGCTAGTCATATAGCTAAAAGTATGGTTATGGATTATGGTATGAGTGAAGAAATAGGTACAATATCTTATAACACTGCAGGTCATGATGAAGTGTTTATTGGTAGAGATTTTGGTAAAGTAAGAGATTTTAGTGAGGAAATTGGAGCACGAATAGATAAAGAAATAAAGAAATTTATAGATGAAGCTTATGAAAAAGCAGAAAGTCTTTTAAAGGAAAATCAAGATAAATTGCATGCTGTTGCGCAAGCTTTAATTGAGAGGGAAAAACTTGATGCACGAGAATTTGAAGAAATTTTTGTAAGTAATTAAAAAATTTATTAGTAAAAAGTTATTTCAAAATATAAATGTTTGAAATAACTTTTTTTATAAGTTAGATTGGGTTTATTTTGAAAATATATTATTATCTATATGAAAAAAATATTAGATTAGATAAAAAGATTTATCTAAACACGAATGTTTTGGTGAAAAACATATTAATTATTCGAAAGAACTTTTATTAGCTAAAGTGAAGTGATATAATGGAAATACACTAAATTGATTCTTGGTTATATTAGGAGGAAACTTAAATGAAAAGTGACATTCAAATTGCACAAGAGGCAAAGATGGAGCCGATAAAAAATGTGGCAGAAAAATTAGGACTTTGCGAAGAGGATATAGAGTATTATGGAAAATATAAATGCAAAATATCCTTAGACGTCTATGAGAAAGTTAAAAATAATAAGAATGGGAAACTGGTTTTAGTTACAGCTATAAACCCAACTCCAGCTGGAGAAGGAAAGTCAACAGTTACTGTAGGTTTAGGTCAGGCAATGAATAAACTAGGAAAGAATGCTGTAATAGCATTAAGAGAACCATCATTAGGACCTGTTTTTGGTGTAAAAGGTGGTGCGGCAGGTGGAGGTTATGCTCAAGTAGTTCCGATGGAAGATATCAATCTTCATTTTACTGGTGATATGCATGCCATTACATCAGCTAATAATTTATTATCAGCAGCTATAGATAATCATATCCATCAAGGAAATGTTTTAGGTATTGATTCAAGAAGAATTGTTTTTAAAAGAGTTATGGATATGAATGATAGAGCTCTTAGACATATTGTTGTTGGAATGGGCGGAAAAGTAAATGGATTTGTTAGAGAAGATGGCTTTAATATAACTGTTGCATCTGAAATAATGGCTATATTATGCTTAGCAAGTGATTTAGAAGATTTAAAACAAAGAATGGGAAATATTGTGGTTGCTTATAATTTAGAGGGGGCACCTGTTTATGCTAAAGAATTAGAAGTTCAAGGTGCTATGGCATTGTTAATGAAGGATGCTATTAAACCTAATTTAGTTCAAACGTTAGAAAATACTCCAGCATTAATACATGGGGGACCATTTGCTAATATTGCGCATGGCTGCAATTCTATAATGGCAACTAAACTTGCATTAAAACTTGGAGATGTTGTAATTACAGAAGCAGGATTTGGTGCTGATTTAGGTGCTGAAAAGTTCTTTGATATTAAATGCAGATATGGAGATTTAACACCAGAATGTGTTGTCATAGTTGCAACAATACGAGCATTAAAACATCATGGTGGAGTAGCTAAGGCTGAATTAAATGTTCCTAATGTTGAAGCGTTGTCAAAGGGGATAACTAATTTAGAAAAGCAAATAGAAAATATTAAGAAATTCAACGTTAAACCAGTTGTCGCAATAAATAAATTTATTACTGATAGTAATGAAGAAGTCGAATTTATTAAAGAGTTCTGCAATAAAATGGGCGTTCAGGTAGCTCTTTGTGATGTATGGGCTAAAGGAGGAGAAGGCGGAATAGAACTTGGAAATATAGTATTAAATATACTTGAGAATAATGATTCTAAATTTGCTCCTATATATAGTAAAGAAGAGTCTATAGAAAATAAAATAACGACAATTGCCAGGGAAATATATGGTGCAGATAAGGTTAATTATACATTGGCGGCTAAGAAGCAGATTGCAGAATTAGAAAAGTTTGAATTAGATAAGTTGCCTATTTGTATGGCTAAAACTCAGTATTCACTGTCAGACAATCCGAGTCTTTTAGCTAGACCTAATGGATTTGATATAACAGTTAAGGAAGTTAGGGTATCTAATGGCGCAGGATTCATTGTTGTTCAGACAGGAGATATAATGACTATGCCAGGTCTTCCTAAAGTACCAGCTGCAAATAAAATGGATGTCTTAAAAGATGGAGAAATAGTAGGTTTATTTTAGGTAAGATAGTTTAATTAATACTTTGAAAATTTAGTTATTATAAATAAATAGTTTTATGGTATTTAAGCAAGATATAAACACTTGACAAATATATTAAAATTGTTAAAATTATATTGTTATTTTCTAAATTAAGGCAGCTCTTTGGGCTGCTTTTAATTTAACTATATTAAGGTGGTGCTTTCTATGATCTTGCTTGTTGATGCAGGTAATACAAATATTGTTTTAGGAGTACATGATGGAAATAAATACATAGCGAGTTGGCGTATTTCAAGTGGAGGGAATAAAACTTCTGATGAGTATAGTATACAGGTTATGCAGTTATTTAATCTTGGTAATATAAATCCAAAAGATATTACAGGAGTTATAGTTTCATCTGTTGTTCCTAACATAATGCATTCTTTAGAGAATATGTTAAAAAAATGTTTTAATCATGAACCTATAATAGTAGGACCGGGAATAAAGACGGGAATAAACATTAAATATGATAATCCAAAAGAAGTTGGAGCTGATAGAATAGTAAATTCTGTTGCGGCTTACGAAATTTATAAAAGGCCTGTAATTATAATAGATTTTGGAACAGCTACGACCTTTTGTGCACTAAGAGAAAATGGAGATTATCTTGGAGGGTGCATATGTCCAGGAATTAGAATTTCAGCAGACGCATTGTTTGAAAGAGCTGCGAAGCTTCCTAGAGTAGAGCTTGAAATACCTAAGGGAATTATTTGTAAAAATACAGTATCAAGTATGCAAGCAGGAATTTTATATGGATATATTGGGCAAGTTGAATATATAGTTAGAAAAATGAAGAAGGAAATGATGACTTCTAAATATAAAGAAGAACCATTTGTATTAGCTACAGGGGGATTAGCGAATTTAATAGCTAAAGAAACTGATGTTATTGACAAGGTTGATTCGGATTTAACATTAGAGGGATTAAAGATTTTGTACGAAAAAAATAAAGAAATGGCGAATTGCTAAATTTAAGGAGTAAATTCTGAATGAAAATAGGTAATTTAACCTTTGATAATAATGTGTTTTTAGCACCTATGGCTGGTGTAACAGATATATCATTTAGAGGATTATGCAAGGAAATGGGATGTGGATTGGTTTATACTGAAATGGTTAGTGCCAAAGCATTATATTATGGAAGTGAGAATACTCAGACATTGCTTAGAATAGCTGAGGAAGAGAAACCAGTTGCGGTACAAATCTTTGGCAGAGAACCAGAAATAATGGCAAGTATATGTGAACAATATTTAAATTATAGAGATGATATCTGTATTATAGATATCAATATGGGGTGTCCTGCGCCCAAAATAGTTAAAAATGGAGAAGGATCTGCATTGATGAAGGAGCCTAATCTTGCATATGATATTGTAAAGGCGATAAAGAAGATTTCAAAGAAACCTGTTACAGTTAAATTCAGAAAAGGATTTGATGAAGATAATATTAATGCTGTAGAATTTGCAAATATTATGGAGGAAGCAGGAGCCGATGCAATTACTGTTCATGGAAGAACAAGAAAACAAATGTATCAAGGGGTTGCAGACTGGGATATAATTAAAAAAGTTAAAGATACCGTTTCTATACCTGTAATAGGTAATGGCGATGTGTTCTCAACTGAAGATGCTATTAAGATAAAAAAGATAACAAATTGTGATGGAATAATGATTGCTAGAGGAAGCCAAGGGAATCCATGGATATTTAGAGAGATAAACAGTGCACTAAAAGGAGAGGCTATTTCAGAAGTTTCAAATAAAGAAAAAATTGAAATGTGCCTTAAACATTATAATCTAGCGATTAAATATGATGGAGAATTTAAGGCCATAAGAGAAATGCGAAAACATGCGTCGTGGTATATAAAAGGCCTTCCTAAATGTACTGAAATAAGAAATCAAATTAATACAATAGATGATAGTAAGAAAGTAATTGAAGTATTAATTAAATATATGGAAGAACTATAATATTATAATATTTAAAAAAATATTTCAAATGTGAATTAAAAAATAAATTGTTGATATTATAATATTAATAGTACTTATATTTATTTTATAAATCTGAGGGAAAGATGGTTGTTGCTTTATTTTAGGATTTATTGACATATCAAATATGCTGATTTATAATTAGTTAAATGTCAGTTGGAAACAAAAATTGTTTAAGTTATTTAGTAATTAAGGTTATCTTATTGGGAATATATATTAATAACGTATTTTTTGACTGATTGAGGAGTGTTCTAATAAATATAAAATAATGAACATAGTTATTAATTAAAAAATTATAGAAGGTTTTAAAGGGGAGTAAAGTATATGAGCCAAACAAAACAATATGTAATGACTTATGAAGGTGTTAAAAAATTAGAAGGTGAATTGGAATATTTAAAAACTGTAAAAAGAAAAGAAATAACTGAAAAAATTAAAATTGCATTAGGATATGGAGATCTAAGTGAAAATTCAGAATATGATGAAGCTAAAAACGATCAGGCATTTACAGAAGGAAGAATAATTCAATTAGAAAACATGTTAAAAAATGCAGTGGTTGTTGATGAATCAGAAATTCCAAGTGATATTGTTTCAGTTGGAGCAAAAGTTAAAGTTAAAGACTATGAATTTGACGAAGAAGTTGAGTATTTAATTGTAGGTTCAGCTGAAGCGGATCCTATGAATTTTAAAATATCAAATGAATCACCAGTTGGAAAAGCCTTAGTAGGCAAAAAAGTTGGTGAAATAATAGAAGTAGCAGTTCCTGATGGAATTAATAAATTCGAGATATTGGGAATAAGTAGAAATTAATTGGAGGTACATTATGTCAACAGAAGAAATGAGCATGCAGGAATTAGAGTCTCAATATAATGAACAAGAAGGATTGAGAAGAACTAAACTAGCAGAGCTACAAAATGCCGGAAAAGATCCTTTTGATGTATATAAAGTAAACAGAACTCATACATCAGAAGAAGTTAAGGCAAACTATGACGAATTAGAAGGAAAAGAAGTAACAGTTGCAGGAAGACTAATGTCTAAAAGAGGTCAAGGGAAAGTTGTATTTTCAGATATACACGATAAAGATGGAAAGATACAATTATTCTTAAAGATTGATAAAGTTGGAGAAGAGAATTTAAAGCAATACAAGGCATTTGATCTAGGTGACTGGGTTGCAGCGACAGGTGAAGTGTTTACAACAAAAACAGGGGAAGTATCTGTAAATGTAAATACTTTTGAATTAACATGTAAATCTTTAAAGCCACTTCCAGAAAAATGGCATGGATTAAAAGATCCAGATTTAAGATATAGACAAAGAGAAGTTGATATAATTACAAATGCAGAAGTAAAAGAAACTTTTATAAAGAGAAGTAAAATTATTTCAGCTATGAGAGAATTTTTAGATAATAAAGGTTTTGTAGAAGTAGAAACTCCAATACTTGGAGCTATAGCTGGTGGAGCAGCGGCTAGACCGTTTGTCACTCATCACAATACTTTAGATATTGATATGTACTTAAGAATTGCAACAGAGTTATATCTTAAGAGATTGATAGTTGCTGGTTTTGAAAAAGTATATGAAATAGGAAGAAATTTTAGAAACGAAGGTATGTCGGTTAGACATAATCCTGAATTTACAGCAATTGAATTATATGAAGCATATTCGGATTATAATGATATGATGGAAATTACAGAAAATATGGTTGCGCATATATGTGAAAAGGTAAATGGAACTACTAAAGTTAATTATCAAGGAACTGAAATAGATTTCAAGCCACCTTGGAGAAGAATAACTATGGTGGATGCAGTAAAAGAATATGCGGGAGTAGATTTTAATCAAATTAAATCCGATGAAGAAGCTCAAGCTATAGCTAAAGAAAAGCATTTAGAATTTGCTAAACCATTAGATACAGTAACTAAAGGTGAAGTATTAAATATGTTATATGAAGAATTTGGTGAAGCTAATATGATTCAGCCTACATTTATAACAGATTATCCAGTAGAAATATCACCTCTTACAAAGAAAAAGAGAGGAAATCCTGAATTTACTGAAAGATTTGAAGGATTTGTATTTGGAAGAGAAATTTGTAATGCATATTCAGAATTAAATGATCCTATAGTTCAAAGACAAAGATTTGAACAACAGGCTAAGGAAAGAGAACTTGGTGATGATGAAGCATATATGTTAGATGAACAATTTATGAGTGCTCTAGAAACAGGTATGCCTCCTACAGGTGGAATGGGAATGGGAATAGATAGACTTGTAATGTTCTTAACTGACTCAGCATCAATTAGAGATGTTATATTATTCCCAACAATGAGACCTCAGAAGTAATTTGATTTAAGTATATTAAAGATATGTAGATATAGTTAAACAAAAGGGTTTATATATATTTCGAGTATATATGAATCTTTTTTGTTTAATTTATTAAAAAAGCTTGCAAAATTTTGAGAAACTGATATAATTGATTAGGTAATGACGTTCCGCGATAGCTCAATGGTGGAGCACTCGGCTGTTAACCGATAGGTTGGAGGTTCGAGTCCTCTTCGCGGAGCCATTTTTTTGTTTGAAAATAGAAAATTATGATTTGCTAAAGACAGAAGGTATTCTGCCTTATTTTTTTGCACTTGAATGCTAAGGAGAAAGGCTGACTTTTGAAAAATTAAGTTTGTTAGGGATTAAGCTTGAATTTATAGTAAGAGATTTGGGGAATTGTCAATAATTTTTGAATTTAGAAAATAAATTTATAATAAAAATAAAAAAAGGGTTGCAAAATTAATAAAAGCTGATATAATAGATTAAGTAATGACGTTCCGCGATAGCTCAATGGTGGAGCACTCGGCTGTTAACCGATAGGTTGGAGGTTCGAGTCCTCTTCGCGGAGCCATTTTTTTATTTGAAAATAATATTGGAAAACAATAAAAGGTAGAAGAATTTTCTACCTTATTTTTTTTATATTACATTTGACTTATTATCAATAAAGTCAAAGTTATCTAGAACTACATCAACTGTGTATTTTTTTATATTGTTTTTATCTAAATAGCTACCTGTTTTAATTTTACCTTCTATTGATAGTTTATGACCTTTAGCAACATACTTAGATAGAATCTCAGCTTTTTTATCAAAAGCAACAATATCAATAAAATTAGTTGAAGGCTCTTTTGAAGTTGGATTGTATTCATCCACAGCTAAAGTGAATTTTACATAAGATCTTTCTCCATTTCCAAAGTACTGAAGTTCTAAATCTCTAGTTATTCTACCTATAAGATATACTTTATTCATACATTTCCTCCTAAATTATTGTTTGTTATAAGTTTAGACAAAAACATAGGTTCGTATTCAAATAAAAAATGAAAAATAGGGTTGCATAATTAAAAAAAACTGATATAATAGATTAAGTAATGACGTTCCGCGATAGCTCAATGGTGGAGCACTCGGCTGTTAACCGATAGGTTGGAGGTTCGAGTCCTCTTCGCGGAGCCATTTTTTTAAGAATATATTTTATATATTGACAGAAAAATTAATTTTGTTAAAATTAATTTATAAATTGAATATACATGTTGAAAAAGAGTAGTAATTCATAAGTCAATTATAGAGAGATGGTGTTTGGTGAAAACCATCATTGATTTAGGATGAATGGAGCTTTTGAGTGTAAGATTATTAGTGAAGAAAGATGGGCCTAAGCCAAGAAGGGTGGAACCGCGGAATTATAATTTCGTCCCTTTGTGGTTAAGGCTTTTTTTATTTTATAAAATTATATTTTGGAGGGATAAATAATGTCAGTAGAAAAAACAATGGATAAGATCACAATTCTTTGCAAAAATAGAGGATTTATATTTCCTGGATCAGACATATATGGTGGATTGGCCAATTCGTGGGATTATGGTCCTTTAGGAGTTGAATTTAAAAATAATGTTAAAAAAGCATGGTGGAAAAAGTTTGTTCAAGAAAGTTCATACAATGTAGGTTTGGATTCTGCTATTTTAATGAATAGAGAAGTTTGGGTAGCATCAGGGCATGTCGGCGGTTTCTCAGATCCATTGATGGATTGTAAGGAGTGTAAAGCAAGATTTAGAGCAGATAAATTGGTTGAAGATCATATGACAGCCAATGGAGCAGAAGTAGCCAGCGCTGATGGATGGACAAATGAACAACTAAAAGAGTACATTGAAAGTAATAATATTGTATGTCCTAAATGTGGAAAGATGAATTATACAGATATAAGAAAATTCAACCTTATGTTTAAAACATTCCAAGGTGTTACTGAAGATGCTAAATCTGAAGTTTTCTTAAGACCAGAAACAGCTCAAGGTATATTTGTTAACTTTAAAGCAGTTCAAAGAACTTCAAGAAAGAAAGTTCCATTTGGTATTGCTCAAATTGGTAAATCATTTAGAAATGAGATTACACCTGGTAATTTTACATTTAGAACAAGAGAATTTGAACAAATGGAATTAGAATTTTTCTGCAAGCCAGGAACAGATTTAGAGTGGCATAAATATTGGAAAGATTACTGCTGGAAGTTCTTGATGGATTTAAATGTTAAACCGGAAAATTTAAGAATGAGAGATCATGGTGAAGAAGAATTATCATTCTATTCAAATGCAACTTCTGATATAGAATATCTATTCCCATTTGGCTGGGGAGAACTTTGGGGTATAGCAGATAGAACAGATTATGACTTAAATAAGCATCAAGAACATTCTGGGCAAGATTTAAGTTACTTGGATCAAGCAACCAATGAGAAATATATACCATACGTTATAGAACCATCTTTAGGTGCAGACAGAGTTACTTTAGCATTTTTGATTGAAGCTTATGATGAAGAAGAATTAGAAGATGGTGATGTTAGAACAGTATTACATCTACATCCAGCATTAGCACCATTTAAAGCTGCTATATTACCTCTTTCTAAGAAACTTTCAGAAAAAGCTTTAGATGTTTATGCAGAACTAAGTAAGAAGTTTAATATTGAATTTGATGAAACAGGAAGTATAGGTAAGAGATATAGAAGACAAGATGAGATAGGAACTCCTTATTGTATAACAATCGATTTTGACACACTAGAAGATGGAGCTGTTACTATTAGAAATAGAGATACTATGGAACAAGAAAGAATTAAGATAAGTGAAGTAGAAAATTATATACAAAAAAGTTTAGAATTTTAAAGAGTAAAAAAGATAATGAACTGGCTCAATAATTTATTAAGAGTCAGTTTATTTTTTATTTTAAGGTGTTATAATTGAAATGGAAAAGAACGGATTTTATCAATAAGTTATATTATATAGTTAATTAAATATGGAGGAAAAATATGAAGAAGAATTTTGAAGAGTTTAAAAAATATATTATTGGCAAAAGGGTTGGTGTTGTAGGAATAGGAGTTAGCAATATTCCTTTAATAAATTTTTTGTTGGAGTTAGGTGCAGTAGTAACAGCTTTTGACAAAAAGACTATAGAAGAACTTGGAGATGTAGGAACTGATTTTGTTAATAAAGGTGTAAAATTAGAACTTGGTGAAAATTATTTAGATTCTCTTACTGGATTTGATGTAGTGTTTAAAACCCCATCAATGAGAATTGATAGTGAAGCTTTAATTAGAGTTAAAAATGAAGGCGCATACATAACTTCTGAAATGGAGGAGTTTGTAAGATACACTAAAGGAAAAGTGTACGGAGTAACAGGTAGTGATGGTAAGACAACAACTACAACAATTATTTCGAAATTATTAGAAGAACAAGGTTATAAAACTTGGGTTGGAGGAAATATAGGAACTCCATTATTTTCTCAAATAGAAAGTATAAAAGAAGAGGATAAAGTTGTATTAGAATTATCAAGTTTTCAACTTATGACCATGACTCAAGAAATAGACGTGGCTGTATGCACAAATTTATCACCTAATCATTTAGATATGCATAAGGATATGCAAGAATATATAGATGCTAAAAAAAATATCTTCTTATATCAGAATTCAAATGGAATTTTAGTATTGAATAGAGAAAACGAAATTACTTATGAGTTTAAAAAAGAAGCCAAAGGCAATGTTAAATTGTTCAGTTCTAAGAGAGAAATAGAGGGCGGAGCATACTTCAAAGAAGGAATACTATATCTTGAAGGAAAAGAAGTGTGTAAGAAGAGTGATATAGTGATTAAGGGAATGCATAATGTTGAAAATTATCTTGCGGCATTTTTGGCAGTTAAAGAAGATGTCTCTATAGAGTCAATGAAAAAAGTAGCAGAAACATTTGAAGGTGTTGAACATAGATGTGAATTTATAAGAGAACTAGATGGTGTTAAGTATTATAATGATTCCATAGCATCTAGTCCTACGAGAACACTAGCAGGCCTTAAGGCTTTTGATGAAAAAGTAATATTAATTGCAGGGGGATATGATAAGCATATACCATTTGAACCACTAGCTTATGAAGGATATCCATATATAAAAGAGTTGATTCTACTTGGAGCTACAAAGGATAAAATTAGAGAGGTGTTTGATAAATTATATAAAGAGCAAGAAATTAAAATAAATATAAAGACTGTTGAAACTATGGAGGATGCGGTGAAAGAGGCTAGGAGTGTTGCAAGATCTGGAGATATAGTAACATTATCGCCAGCCTGTGCTTCGTTTGATATGTATCCAAATTTTATGATTAGAGGAAATACATTTAAAA
>NC_020291.1:452500-560000 GCF_000340885.1 Clostridium saccharoperbutylacetonicum N1-4(HMT)
TAAATGTTTCATTTCAGGACATATTAAATGCAACAACTATAGAAAAGCTTACAAATTTAATAGAAAACATTAAAGATAAGTCTGTTACTGAAATAGCTAGAAATACTGATGAATTTAAAGAAATATTAAGGAATGAGGTGAAGTTAGATTTTTCAGTAAAAAGTTATCTTGAAAAAATCTCTGTTACTAATGAGGATAGAAATATATTAGTTAGTGGCTCAACAGGTTTTTTTGGAGGATATTTATTGAAATACTTACTTTTAAATACAGACTATCATATCTATTTACTTGTAAGAGCACAAGATAGAAACGAGGCAAAATTAAAAGTTATGGAACATTTGAAAAGGTATGAATTACAAAATTACTTTGTTTCTGATAGAGTTACCATCATTAAAGGTGATATTTCAAAGGAAAATTTAGGTATGAGCAACGACGAATATAGTGATCTTTGTAAAAATATAGATGTAATTCTTCATTCAGCAGCGGAAGTAAATTTTGTTTCTCCGTTTGATAAGGTTAAAGTTACTAATATTGATGGAACAAGAAGAATTATTAAGTTTGCTTGTGAGGAAAAGGTTAAATTGTTACATTATATTTCTTCATATTCAGTTTATGATTGTTTAGAAAATAGGAGGAATTTTACTGCAAATGAGAGAACTGAACTTACATTTGATTATAAGCATGAATTGAATGCATATACATTATCAAAATGTGTAGCAGACAGCATTGTTCGCCTTGCAAATGAAGAAGGGCTTCCATGTAAAATTTACCGTATAGGAACAATAACAGGAGATTTAGAAAAAGGAAGATGCCAGGTTAGAGATTTCTTCTGGACATTAATAAATGCTAGCTTAAAATTAAAAAAAATGCCCATAATGAGTAATATTGTATTTCATCTTGTTCCAGTGGATATATTAGCTGATATTGTTATTAAACTTTCAAAAAGACCATATGATTTCAATGAAAATATATATAATCTAGAATTTGAAATGCTATATTTAAGTAAAGTTTTTGAATGGCTTAAAAATATAGAGCCAAGCATGGAAATAGCTGCTTATGAAGAGTGGCGGAAAGATCTTATTGTTTATGCAGAAGAGCATAATGATGACTTATTATTATCAATTCTTCCGATTTTTCCTAATGCGGAAGTAATTGAAGAGGTACATCCAGTTGATGTCGATTCTAGTTTTACACAAAATATTTTGAATTCTATGAATTTAAATAGAATGGGTATTAATTATGATAATTTTAAGAAGACATATGAATACTTAAAAGAAATAAATTTTTTTAGAGAGGATTGATTTTTATGGAAATTAAAGAAAAACTTTTGACGCTTTTTAAAGAAATACTTGGAATGGATGATATATCAGAGACTAGTAATATCTTTGATATGGGCGGTTCATCATTAACAATATATAAAATTTCAGAACAAGCTAAAGAGAGGTATGGATTAAAAGTAAATCCAATAGATATTATGACTTATCCAACTCTTGAAAAACTATGTTTATTTCTTGAAGAAGGAACAAAGCAAAAGTCTGATGATGATAATATAACAGCTAGGAAAAACTTAAGAAATAGGAGAAGGAGAGAAGGGGTATAAATGTGTGCAGATGCAGAAAATAATTTAGATGTCGCAATAATAGGAATGTCAGCTAGGCTGCCTAAGGCCAGCAATGTAGAAGAATTTTGGCAAAATATTTTACAAGGAAAAGATTGTATAACAAGAGATAAAAGTAAGGATAAGTTAAATTATGTTGGAGCATATGGGAAATTAGATAATATTGAATGTTTTGATGCGGATTTCTTTGATTTTAATAAAAGAGAAGCAATGAATTTAGATCCTCAACAAAGATTCATGTTTGAAGGAATATATGAAGCTTTGGAGGATGCTGGATATAATAGCGACAAATATGATGGTAAGGTTGGACTGTATTCAACATATGATGAACAATTGTATATATGGAATTATTTAATGAGACAAAAAGGTGATTGGTATTTAAATTATCACTTAGCAGAAATAAATCTTGGTGGTACATTTAGCACACGTATAGCCTATAAGTTTAATTTTCAAGGTCCTTGTACAATGTCAAAATATGCCTGCGCATCGTCACTTGCAGCAATACACCAGGCGTATCAAGGACTTCTAAATTATGAATGTGATATGGCGGTAGCTGGCGGGGTTTGCATTGAACCTCAGCAAGATGGCTGCGTAAGTCTTGATACAACTATATCTAGAAGTGGTTATACCAAAGCTTTTGATGAAGAGGCAGATGGTTTAGTTAAGGCATCTGGTATGGGAGTTATAATTTTAAAAAGACTTGAAGACGCTGTAAAGGATCATGATAACATCATTGCAATCTTAAAAGGCACTAATGTAAATAATGATGGTAATAGAAAAGTTGGTTTTTCAGCACCAAGTGTTCAAGGACAGGAGGAAGTGATTAGTGATGCATTAGCAATTGCTGATATTGAATCTTCAGAAGTGGGATATTTTGAAACACATGGCACAGGTACAGTATTAGGAGATTCTGTTGAGCTAAGAGCATTAAAAAATGTTTTCCAAGAAAATAATGAAGACGAAAAAGTATATATAGGATCAGTAAAGAGCAATATAGGGCATACAAGTACAGCTTCAGGTGTGATTAATGTTATCAAAGCCAGTTTAATGCTTAAAGAAAAGATGATGCCACCAAGTATTAATTTTAAGAAACCTAATAGTGAGCTTTTAGAAGAAGGATGCCCAGTAGTAGTCAATGACAGGTTGAGAAAGTGGGAAAGTAATAAGACAAGAATAGCAGGAACAAGTTCATTCGGAATGGGAGGAGCAAATGCAATTGCTATATTAAGTGAATATGAACAAGAGCCACATGAAAATACATTAAAAAAAGAATTATTTGTAGTTAGTGGAAAAACGGAAGATGCATTAAAAAATAATTGTCTAAAACTTGCTGAATATCTAGAAAAAAAGGATGTTAATTTAGAAGACATGGCATACACATTGCAGGTAGGGAGAGGCAATTTAGAAAAGAAATATTATGCCGTTTCTGATAATAAAAATGATCTTATTGAAAAACTTAAGATGATAGATAAAAAGGGACCTACTTCAAATGGTGAAAAAGCCAAGAAAAAAATAGCATTTGCTTTTTCAGGATCTGGTAGTCATAAGTATTCAATAGGAAAAGAATTATATGAAAGTAATAATATCTTTAAAAGAGAAATGGATAAATGTTTTGATATAATCAAAACTATTTCGGGTCAAGATTTAAAGGAATATTACAAAAATTATGATTTTGAGAAAGATGATCTTTCAGATGAGCACGTAACTGGTATGTTAATTACTTTTATTGTAGGATATTCGCTTGCAAAATTATGGAATGAGATAGGTGTTAAACCAGATATTATAATAGGTCATAGTTTAGGTGAATATATAGGTGCTTGTATTGCAGGAATATTTACACTTGAGACTGCAATTAAAATAATTATTAAAAGAACAGAACTTTTTGGCACATTACCTGAAGGAAGAATGCTTGCTGTTGCAGCACCAAAAGAAAAAATTGAAGAATTATTAACTGAAGGAGTTACTATTGGAGCAGAAAATGGTTCAAAAAGATTTCTTGTTACAGGACTTATTAGCGATATAGAAAATTTTGAAAATGTGTTGAAGGAAAATAAATTGAGTTATTCGAAATTACCTGTAGTTAGAGCTGGACATTGCTCAGTAGTAAATAAAATTTCAGATGACTTTAGACAAGTTCTAAAAGAAGTTAAATTTGAAAAAAGCAGAATTTCTATAGTATCTACGCTTACAGGTAATATCTTAAAGAATAATGAGATGTCAACAATTGATTATTGGATAGATCAGATGTGTTCACCTGTTAAGTTTTACGACGCTATTGAAGAAACTGCTTTGCAAAATGACATTATATTTATTGAAATTGGTTCATCAAATCAACTTACAGAGCTTATAAGAAAAATAATATTATCTAATAAATCTATATCTGCAATATCTTCATTAAAGGAATTAAAAGCCGAAGACTCAAGAGAAGGCTTCTTAAATGCTGTTGGAAAGCTATATTCTAAAAATATAGAAATAGATTGGGATAAGTTATATAATAAAAAACCCTATAGAATTTCTTTACCAACATATCAATTTGATAGAAAAGTTTTCTGGAGATATAAACCATATTTTGTTGGAGAGAAAAATGAAGTTTTAAGCAGTGATACAGAAGAAGTATCTATTATTAATGAAGAAAAGGAAAGCGTAGAGAAAAGTTTAAAATGCGATAACATAACTGAAAAAGTATTAAAAGATATTTTTAAAGATATTTTCGGAGTTGATGAAATTAGTATTTATGATGATATATATGAATTTGGTTTTGATTCTCTTTCAGTAGCTCTTGTTACTTCAAAAATAGAAACAGCATTAGGTAAGAAAATATCAATGAAAGAAATCTATTCTATTACAACTATTTCTGAGTTAATAGAAATAATTGATAATAAGGAAGCTGAATACAATACTTTTGAAAATGAGGAAGTAAAAGAAGAAAAAGATACAATAAAAAATATTAATGATATCTTTGATGAAATTGAATAAGAATTAATGTGTAAAAAATTAGATGATAAGTAGTATAAAAAAAGGAAAGTTTATGCACATAAGGAGTATTATGATATGGATATATATGAGGAATTAAATAAATTTGATTTTATAAAAGAGTATGAAATAATAGGAAAAACAGTGATATTTTCTGCTGATAAGGAAGTATTATATAAAAATATAGCTAAATATGGAGAAGATTATGACTTTATTCAGGTTCCATATATTCCAAGAGATAAAAAAGGTATATTAGATAAAACAAGTATTGAAAAATTTGGATTTATTTCATCTAAGACATACTTTGAACTTGAAAAGAATTTACTTGAATCGGACATTAAAAATGATATTAAAATTAATTATAAGAATACCGATAAGGGTATAACTCTAGAATATAATGAATCTGCAAGAACTAAAAGCAATGAAATTGAAATAAGTAATAGTAATAAATTGGCTATATCGACCTCAGAACCATTAATTAATAATAGAAAATATAAAAATCTTACTGAATTATTTAAAGTAAGATCACAAAGTAAACAGAAAACTATTTATATTGAAAAAGATGGACAGGAAGAGCAAACTTATGAAGAACTTTATAAAGAAGCATCTTATCTTGCAACAAGCTTAAGAGAAAAAGGATTAAAAAAAGGTGATAAGTTAATATTTCAACTTCCGGATAATAAAAATTTTATTAAATGTTTTTGGGCATGTATGCTTTTGGGAGTTATTCCTGCACCGACAGGTGTCTTAGATGATTATAGTGTGGAAAATGTCAATACTAAAAAATTATACAATATATGGAAACATATTGAAAAGCCTTTTATTATAACTACTGATAAGTTAAAAGATGATGTACTTAAACTTGGAGAAATTTTCTCAGATAATATAAATGTTATAGCAATAGATGATACTGAAGCTTCAGAAGCATTTGAGAATTATTATGATTGGGATATTAATGAAACAAGCTTAATTCTCTTTACTTCAGGAAGTACAGGAATGCCAAAAGGAGTTACATTAAGCCAAAAGAATATTTTTGGAAGGACTCTTGGGGAAATTCAAATGTATAATCTTAATGAAAATGAAGTAGATTTTAATTGGATGACATTAACTCATGCGGCAGGTCTTATATGGTCGCACATAAGAGATGTATATCTTAATATTCTACAAATTCAAGTAAATTCGGAAGTTATATTAAACAAGCCTTTGATGTGGATTGATTTAATGAGTAAATACAAAGTTTCCATCACATGGGCACCAAATTTTGCTTATACTCTAGTAAATAATTATATTCAAGATGATAAAGATTATGATTGGAATTTATCACGATTAAATTATGTATTTTCTGGTGGAGAAGCAAATGTTAGTAAAAATTTAAGAAGTTTCTTGAAAAAGTTAGAAAAATATTCGTTACCTAAAAATGCATTAAAATTAACTTTTGGAATGACTGAAACATCTTCCTGCATTACATATTATAATGATTTTTCATATTATAATAACAGCGATGATGATAAGTTTTTACCAGTTGGAGCACCTATGCCAGGAGCTGAAATACGTATTGTTGATGAAGATGGAAATGTGGCTAAAGAAGGTGAAATTGGACATGTTCAAGGAAAAGGAGAGTCATTTACGTCTCAATACTATAAAAATGAAAAAGCTAATAATGAATCATTCACAGATGATGGTTATTTAATCACAGGTGATATAGGATATATAAAAGATAATAATCTAGTATTAACAGCTAGAGAAAAAGATATAATTATCATCAATGGTTTGAATTATTTTGTACAGGATCTTGAAGCAGCAGTAGATGATATGGATGAAGTAAATGCATCATTTTCGGTAGCAACTTCGGTGAAATTAAAAGATGATGATAATGAAATGATTTTAGTATTCTTTTCACCTAAGGATGAAGAATTATTGAAAGATGAAGCAAATATTGAAGAATTAAAAGAGCTTGTTTTAAAAGTTAAGAATCAAATTAGAGAAAAATGCTTATTAAATCCTAAATATGTAATACCTCTTTTAAGCGAAGAATTGCAGACAACGGAAATTGGTAAAAAGCAAAGAAATAACTATAAATCTGCTTTTTTAGATGGTAAGTTTAATGAAATCATAAATAAGATTGAGGATGAAAATTTAAATTATATTTTAACCAAAGAATGGGTCAGAAAAGAAATTCAATATAAACAATTAAGTAATATATGTGTAATTAATAATGATAAAAATATAGATGAATTATTTGAAAAAAATAACGTTTCATTCAAGTCTATAGATAATATAGCAGATGCTCAGGAAAATGATATACTTTTAGATTTCTTTTTCTATGATGAAAATGATCTGGAAATCTCGTCGCAAAATCTTAGTTATGTTTTAGATAAAGCTAGTACACATATAAAAGATATTATGAAAATATCAAAAAAATTAACAATAATATTTCCAACAAAACAATCTATTAATTTTGAATCAGATATGACCTTTAGAATTAATAATGGTTTTATTAATGGATTATTGAAAACAGTATGCTTAGAAAATCCTTTTTTACGATGTAGAATTGTTGATTTTGATAAATTGAATATTTCTCTTTTAGTAAATGAATTGAATCTTTCCATAAAAGATGAAGTTGCAGTATACCGTGATTCAAAAAGATATATTCCATGTTTAAAAACAGCAAACAAGGGCAATTGTAATGAAGCAATAATACAATATGATAGTTTAGTTCTAGTAGTTGGTGGCCTTGGAGGAATAGGTATTCATGTATCTAAGTATTTAATAAACAAGTATAATTCAAAGCTTTTGATTATTGGTAGCTCTGATTTAGAAAAAAATATTGATAGATACAATAAATTGATCAATATTTCTGAAGATGTGATTTACTGTAAAGCAGATGTTACAAATTATCAAGAAATTTTGGACTCTGTAAATAAGGCTGAACATCAATTTGAAATTAAGCTTTCTACAATAGTTAATCTTTCTGGAAAAATGTCATCAGATAACAGTGAAGTGTTTTTTGATAATTTATCTGACCACACTTTAGAAAATGAAGAATTTAAGAATATGTTAGATTCGTCATCAGTTAAGCTTCTGGGAACATATAACCTTGAAAAAATTAGAAAATCAAAAGAAGATGCTTCAATGATTGTATTTTGTTCTCTTACAGGTAATTTTGGAGGAATATCAATGGGGGCATATTCATTAGCTAATACACTGCAGGAAAATTATTGTCAAAGCCTTATAAATTTAGGGGAAAGAGTATTTTGTATAAATTGGAGTATGTGGAGTAAGACTGGTTTAAATAAATATAGCAATTCAAGTTCAGCTGTTTTTGGTGGTTTTAATGAATTAGATATAGATCAGGGAATTGGTTATCTAAATTTTATAATTGAAAACAATATAAAGTCATCATATGTTGGTATAAATAGAGATTGTTTAAAGATGAGATACCAAGTTCACGATTTTTATGATATGAGTCTGATAATTAATCTCGATGATAAAAATAAAGTTCAGAAGGTAAAGGGCATTATTAAAGAAAATTATAGCAATCTTACATCAAGACTTGTATGTAAAATTGATAAATCTAGATTTAACTCAGATGCTAATATTAGTGAATTACAAAATAAATTAATGATGATATGGAAGGATAATCTCAAAGTTGAAGAGATCCATATTAATGATAATATATTTGATTTAGGTGGAAATTCATTGACTATTTTTAAGATTGTAGAAATTATTAGTTATGAATTCAATATGAATATAAAACCAATTGATATTATGATATATCCTAATATTTATCAACTATCAACTTATTTATATTCTAAAAATAAAAACAATGGCAACTTAGAAGTTAAGAAAAAAGATAGTGGGAATATAAGAAAAAGAAAAGAAATGTTAAAAAATCGCAGGCGTTAGGGAGGATAATATAATATGAACTTGCTAGAGAAGATTAACGGTTTATCAGAAGAAAAAAAGAAAAAATTCATAGATACAATAAAAGAGAGAGGATCAGAGTTTGGAATATATCCCTTAGCAAATAATCAAACTGGTATGTGGTGTGTATATAAAACAGATATTGGAAGAGAAAATCCATTTTATAATGCTGCATTTAAAATTGAATTTAAAGATAATGTAGGACATGAAAGAATAAAATCGGCAATACAGCAGTTATGGGATACTCAAGATGTTTTTTCTTTTAAATATATAGAACTAGATGGTGTACCATATCAGTATTTTGATAAGGATAGTAAGCCGGTGATTGAAGAAGTTGACATTTCGGATACATCAAAAGATGAAATTGAAAAAATACTTCAGGAAAAAGAATTAGAGTTTACGCTGAGGAATTTTAACCTTTTTGAAGAAAATCCTATAAAATTTCAGATTGTAAAAATTAATAAGGATTATGAAGTACTGTTCTTATCAGTGCATCATATAATTAGTGATGGATGGTCTGATGGTGTCATATGTAAGACAATTATGGATGGATATGCTGGTATAAAGCAAGAAAAAACTTCATACCAGTATGCAAATCATATTGTTAGTGAAAAAACTAAAAGAATGCAAAATAAATTAAAAAATAATATTTCATTTTGGAAAGAAAAATTAAGTGATTCAGAACATTTTTTAGATTTACCTACAGTATATAGTAGATCTAGTGATAGAGAAAAAAGATCTGATATGGTTACTTTTCCATTAGATAAAGAAACAACTCAAAAACTTAAAAATATTGTAAAAGAAACTCAAAGTAATCTTCACGCGGTTCTTTTAAGTCTTTTTTCTATAGTTATAACTAGATATGCTAATAAATCTTCAATGAATGTAGGTACAACTCTTGCAAATAGAGATGATTTAAGAACTGTTAATTTAGTAGGAGATTTTGCATCGGTTGTTATTATGCCAGTTGAATGTAATGAAAATAGCTCTATAATTGATGGAATGGAAACAGTAAGAGATTTAATGTTTCAAAGCATGGACCATTCTAATGTTATTTTAAGTGATATTATAGAAAATGTTCCTTTTCAACGTTTTGATAATGTACATCCTTTATATCAAGTTATTTTTGCAGTTCATAGCAAAAAATTGCTTAAAGGATGTGCAGAAGGTGAAATGATACCTGTTAACGGAAGTAGTGCTATAATGCATACTTTAAAACGTAATAATGCAAATGATTATAAGCTTGATATGTGTATGATAATATGGGACAACGGCGAAGATTTGGAATTGCAGGTTGAATATTCAACTAAGTTATTTTCAGCAGAAAGAGTTACCAATATAGCTAAGGCTTTTATACATGTAATTCATGAAGCTGTATCAAATGTAAACCAAAAAGTATTTGATTGTAAATTAGTGGAGGTAGAGAAATTAAAGGAAAGATTTAAAGAACTTCAGATCAAATATACTCCTAAAAAGTTATTAGATAAAGTTAATATTTTAGAAGAGAATATCGCTGTTATTAATTCTGAAATGGCATTACTTGACATATCAAAACATTCAGTTCCTATTGGTTTTGAAGGTGATATATATTTCAAACAAAATGGTGAGTGGTATGCAACTGGTGAAAGAGCATGCGTAGATGAAAATGGTGATTTTAGTATTATAGAATATAAATCAAGAGTAATAGAATTTAATAATAAAATTATTGATTTAAGAGAGTCAGAGAAAAACTTAAAAGAAAAGTTTGACTTCGCATTTTGTGAACTTAATTACGATAAAAATAAAAATTTAATATTATATTATGATGGAAATTCAGAAATCACTAAGAACAGTGTTATAGAGTGTATTGGAATTATACCTACAATAATATATAAGACAAAAGAGAGTAATTCAAATAAGATATTAAATAATGTGAAGAATATTACATCAGCAGTAAAGGAACTTTCATTAAATTCTAACGTTAAAGATATAGCAGTTATACAACAGGTGAATGGAGAAATATTTGACATTATTTTTAGTACCAAAAATGGTGAAAAACTCAGTGAAGATATGATCCAAGCTATTTATAAGAACAATAAAAGTGAAAGCATAATATTTAAATACTGTAAAGATATGCCTAATAATGGAGATAACACACTTAATAATGAAAATAGCTTCGAAGATTTAATTGTATATTATAAAGAAAAAATAAGTAATACAGAAAAAAAGATTACTGATATTTGGAGAAAAATCCTTGGAGACGATAGTGAATTTGGACTTTATGATAAATTTTTTGAGGTAGGTGGAAGTTCAATAAAGATTATTAAAATGCTTAATATGATTAATAAAGAGTTTAACATGAAGGTTAACATTGCAGAACTTTTTGATTGCAATACAATAAGTGAAATTTCAGAACGTTTGGATAAAAAGTATTTATTATTAGATGAAAAGAAAAATGAAGTAGAAATCTTAAAATTTTAAATATAAAAAGGAGGTTTGCGTTATATGAGAAAGTTTGAAAAGGTAGCGATAGTAGGTATAAGTGGAAAATTTCCTGGAGCAGAAAGCATTGATGATTTAGATAGAATTTATTCTAATAAAATAGATTGTATAAAGCCTTTCAGTGAGAGGAGAAAAGAGTTATTAAAGCTTGATAAAACAAAGAAGTATTTTGATGTAGCATATCTTGATGGAGTTGAGTATTTCGATTATGATTTTTTTAATATATCGAGACAAGAAGCGGCATGTATGGATCCACAACAAAAAATGCTTTTGGAATTAGCCTGTGAAGCAATTGAAGATGCAGGTTATAGCCTTAAATCAGCGAGAGGAAGTAAAACATCAATAATTTTAGGTGCACATAATAGTCATTTTTTTGATGATTATCTAGAAGAGTCATCTGGTTTTGCTGCGATTGGAAACTTTTTAGATACATTAGCAGGAAGGATTGCTTATTGTTTAGACTTACATGGACAGGCATCTATAGTTGAGACTGCATGTTCATCTTCATTATATGCTGTATATGAAGCATGCCTTAGATTAAATGCGGGAGAGGCAGATATGGCACTAGCAGGAGGAATTACACTTGAATTTAGGGCCAAATATGATGATTTTGCAGAACAAGATGTTCTTGGTATAATATCACCACGTGCAAGATGTAAAACATTTGATGAAGAGGCAGATGGAATAAACCTTGGAGAAGGTGCAGGACTTGTTTTGCTTAAAAGATATGAAGATGCTATTCGTGATAAAGATTCAATTTATGCTGTTATAAGATCAGTATCTTCAAATCAGGATGGAGCAAGATCAAACAGTTTAGCAGCTCCAAGTTCAGCAGCACAATGTGAAGTTATGATCGATGCATGGGAAAAAGCAGATTTAAATCCTGAAGATATAGGATATTTTGAAGCACACGGAACAGGAACAAAGATTGGAGATCCAATTGAAGTATTAGGTATTACAGAAGCATTTAGAAAGTATACAGATAAGAAACAATTTTGTCCAATTGGTAGTCTTAAAACCAATATATCTCATTTAGGTTCAGCAGCAGGAATTTCAAGTGTCTTAAAGGGAGTTTTATCATTAAAAAACAATAAGAAATATCCACTATGTAATTTGGAAAAAATAAATAGCTTGATAGATTTTAATAACTCGCCTGTATATCCTATTACAGAAGTTGAAAGATGGGATGAAAATAAACCTAAAATAATGGCCATGAGCGGACTTGGTGTAAGCGGCACTAATGTACATCTTGTATTAGAAGATAATAAACTAAAGTTTGATAAAGCTGATGATGAAAGTGAATATTTTGTTACAATTAGTGGAAAGACTTCAGATATAATAGATGATTATAAGGAAATCTTAAAAGAAAGTACTGAAAACTATTCACTAGGGGATATATGTTATACATTAAATGCTGGAAGAAATGATTATGAATTCCGTACATCTGCGAAAGTAAAAAATAAAAAAGAATTTTTAGATTTTCTTAGTACAAAGACAGCAGTTTCACAAATAGAAGAAAATAAATTATTGTTTTTAATATCTGGAGATAATGTATTTAGCGAACAAGAAGTAAAAATACTAAAAGAAAAATATCCAGTATTTAAAAAAGTATACGAAGAGTTATATAATGAAATGTCTATTAAAAATGAAAAAATATTAAAAGTATTATGTTATGTTGCCATGTATCAGCAGCTAATTGAATGGGGAATAACTCCTGATAAAATAATTGGAACAGGCCTTGGAAATATCGTTGTTGATTATGTAACGAATAACATCGCTTTAAGTGATTTAGAAATAGAAATAAACAAGGCCGAATATAATGAGTTTAATCAAATTGCATTTGAAAATTATATTGAATCACTTAATAAATCTGAAAAAAATAGTCTTGTATTGGTTGAACTTGGTAAAAGCGGAAAAATGACTGACTGTTTAAAGGAAAAAAACAATCATAAATCATTAAAGATTTTTAATATGTATAATAGTATTGATACATCTATGTTAGATACATTATCATCATTGTATGATATTGGTATAAACATTGATTGGAATAAGTATTACAGTGCTAAAGGAAATGTTAAAGTGCACATTGCTACATATCCATTTAGGAAAACATTAGCATGGCCAAAATCTATTATATCTAGTATACAACAGAAAAAGAATGGAATTGAAGTTGATACGACTCTAGAATTAAAAGAGTTTTTGAGAAATCTTTGGTGTAAAGAGCTTGATATTGAAGAAATTAATGATGATGATGATTTCTTTGATCTTGGAGCAAATTCATTAATGACAATGAATATTGACAGTATTATATATAAAAGAACTGGTGTTAAATTAGATTTCGATGATTTTTACACATATGCAACAATAAATGATCTAGAAAAATATTTGAAGAGTAAGTGTAAGTTTAACAATAGTACTAATCAAGCTGAAAATAGTATTAGTAATGAAATTATTAGAATTGAGCGAAAAGATCTTATGAAGGTTTCTTATAATCAAAGAAGAATGCTTTATACACTTGAAACAGTAGAAAACTCTTCGTTGTATAATATGCCATTTGTTTTTAAGATAGAAGGGAATTTAGATAAACAGTCATTTATTAATAGTTTAAAACAAGTTGTCCGAAGACATGAAATTTTTCATACTATATATGAAAAGAAGGATGGAGAGTATTATCAAAAAATATTAAATGAATATACTTTTGAACCTGAATTCGAAGATAGAAGAGGAATTTTTACTGAAGATATATTAGAGAATTTAAGAAATTGCATTAATCATAAATTTGACTTATTTAGTGAAATTCCTGTATATAGTAAAGTGATTCAAGCATCAGACAATGAATATTTGTGGTTTATAAATATGCATCATATTGTTGCTGATGGATCATCATTAGCTGTATTTAATAAAGATTTAGCATTATGTTATGATCAATATACTAAAGGAAATACAGATTATGAGCTTCCAGAGTTGGATATTCAATATGCTGATTTTTCCGAATGGGAACATAATTTTATTAATAGTGAGAAATCAAAAAAGCAGCTTGAATTCTGGAAAACAGAATTACACAATGTCAAGGGAATATTAAACTTCCCACTTGATAAAGAACGTCCGTCAATACAGACATTTAATGGAAGTAAAATAGATTTTAGATTAGATGAAGAATTATCAGCTATGTGCAAAGAATATTGCAAAGATAATAATGTATCACTATACATGCTTTTAGAAACAATCTATGCAATTGAATTATATAGATATAGTAATGATAATGATGTATGTATTGGCAGCCCTATGTCAAATAGACGTAATGAAAGTCTAAGGGATATAATTGGCTTTATTGCTAATACTATTGTTATTAGGAATAAAATAAATCCAGATGAGTCTTTCAAAGAAACACTACTAAGAAACAAAGAAAATATTTCAACAATATACTCAAATATTGAACTGCCTTATGAAGAAATTATTACTAATATTAAATTTGAACGTAATATATCGTATTCGCCACTTATACAATATATGTTTGTATTGCAAAATTTTAATGGAATTGATTTTGAATTTTGTGATTTGAAAATGAAGTACATTGAGTTAAATACCTTATCTTCAATGTTTGAAATGACTATGATGTTATATGAGAATAAAAATACCATTTCTGGTATGCTTGAGTATAATACAGATTTATTTAATCAATCTACTATCAATAAATTTATTAATACATATAAATTTATGATAAAATATATTCTTAATAATGATGAAGTAACTTTAGATAATATACTATTAAGTGAAGAAATAGATAGTAATTATATTGATACTAGAGATAAAAGAGAAGATTTTTCCTTTTAAGTGTAAGCGTCAAAATTTTGGGGAATGTAGCTAAATTTGTGTAAAACAAATCTACTACATTCTTTTTTTTGTATTGTTTGATGGTAAACGATAGACAGGTTCTTTCCAAAGTTTGTTGATTCAGAAGTGCATCCTTTCATATTATACTTTTTGTTATTTAAGTGTCTACGCTTTCATACTAACACAATGAAGTACATGTTCACGTATAAGCAAATAATGAAGTTTAATGTAAGTATAGAAATAATATGAAATTTTGGTTTAAGTTAATTATTAACATAAAAAATGAAATTAATATATGAACTATAACAGATAAAATATTAATTTTATGTTTAATTAAAAAATGGTATAATTGTATTATATTACATGCAGAATTGCATTTTAATACAAATAATTAAAGTATTATGTAATAAATTTTGGAGGAGAATGACTAATGGTTTAATTAGTCACTAATTGTATATATGAGAATAGTAAAGCATAAGGTAGATTTTAATTTGAGCAAAGAAAAATTTAATTATTGCCTAAATTATATAAGTGAGGAAGAAAAAGATAAGATACTAAGATATAAAAAGTATGAGGATTCTTTAAGATCACTATATGGTAAATTAATTCTTAATAATATGTTGGGTTTAAATAGAATAGAGTTTAAATATAATAAATGGAAAAAACCTGAACTTATAGATAATAGTAAAATACATTTTAATATTTCACATTCTGGAGAGTGGGTAGTTGTTGGGGTTGCAACAAAGCCAATTGGTGTTGACATACAAAAGATTGGCAAAATTGATTTATCAATTGCGAAAAGTTATTTTTCTAAAGATGAGAATGAATATATCTTATCTTTACCACAAAGTAGGCGAAACGATGCTTTTTTTATGTTATGGACTCTTAAGGAAGCTTTTATAAAAGCCAAGGGAATGGGATTATATATGCCATTAGATTCATTTACTATAAAAATGTTAGATGATAAACCTGTATTATATAGTGATAAAAATGAGGCATGTGAATTATCTGTTGAAAAAGTAGAAGAAAATTATTTTATGGCAGTATGTGTATTAACATAATAAATCTAAAGTTAATAACATGAATGAAATTATAAATTTAATTGAAAATACTTTATTGTAAAGTGTGCAGGTTATTACAAGGAAGTTTGATTTAATAATGAAATATCTTCAAATATGGAAATATATAAAGAGTGGAATAAATTTATTAAATAGGTATTGTAATTTCCATTTATTCTTTGAAGAACTTATTTTAGCTAAATCAAGAGAATATAGACAACCAATATAGATATCTTTGAGTTCAATTGTTTCACCATCGGCTAATGGTTTTATAATTTCAAAGATGTCTATATTTTTATATTCACTTTTAATATTCATAACAGCTTATTGAATAATTTGATTGTTTTAAATAATTATTATTAGAGTGAATCGCATATAGGTTTTTATAATTTATATGAATATTTACTACCAATAATAAAAAATCGGTTGAAAAATATAAATTATATACTTTAGTATAATATACAAAATTATGAAAAATAGTATAACTTATAAATATGTAGATTTTTTTGGGGAATTGAATGAAATGATTAGTTAAGGTGAAAAAGTAGTATTTCTATAAAATTTTAATTTATTGGGAGGGAAAAAGTATGGCAGAAAGGGTAGATGAAAAAATACTGGATTTTATAAATGAGGCAGAAAAAGCTGAAGCTAGAAGAGATATTAAGAATGGACCGATAAAAATTGTAGACAGATATTATGAATTTGAAGAAAAAGATTTCTTTGATGAGAAATTAAAGCTGTTTATTCCAAAAGATTTTGAAGATATGCCAGAAGAAATTAGCGATTTAAAGTATTCAGCTCAAAATAAGCCAGACATTATAAAATGCAATGAAAATGGAAGTGTTTACTTTGCACTAAAGATTATAGACAAACCTTTAGAGGAAAATAAGGTAGAAGAATTAAAAAATGAAATGAAAGAAGCAATAAAGAACACTAATCCAATAAATGTTTTTTATGAAGATGGAGTTTTAGAAGTTGATTCTAAAAATGTAGGGTTTCTTGAATTTAAGAGCTATGGAGCAGATGGACCTTTATGCAGTTTAATGTTTTTTCTTGAATTTGAAGGTGAAATATTAATGGGAACTTTTAGTTGTCCATATGAGGAATACGGAGAATGGAGAGAAATTGTGTTTCATGTTATTAATACCATACAAATAATAAAAGGAGAAAAGGGAGATGAAAATTAATGAGTGAGGGATATGTATTTACACAAGGGGATATTAAAATAGCACCATATGAATTTCAAAAGATTAAAGAACTTAAAATAATAAGAGAATTAAATGAGCATGCAAAACTTTTTATAAGTGGAATCATAAGTGATGAAAACATAGATAAGTATGTTGAAGAAGCAAGTGCAGAAGAAATTATTAAAGTATCTGCAAAAGATGATGAAAATAATGAAGTTACTTTATTTGAAGGAATAGTTACAAAGGTAGGAATAAAAGCAAGTAATGATGTGAGAACCTTAGAAATAGAGGCTTTAAGTAAAACCTTTCTAATGGATATAAAGAAAATTAATAACTCATATCAAAATAAAAAGCTAACTTATGAAGAAATTTTTGAACAGAAAAATAGTAGTTATGGTGATGCTATTATGGTGGACAATGTTACTAATAACACTAAAATTGATGAATTTATTGTTCAATATAAAGAAACAGATTGGGAGTTTTTAAAAAGATTAGCTTCATATTTCAATATGGCATTAGTACCTGAATGTCAGAGAGAAGGAATAAAATATTCCATAGGTGGAGCTGGAATAACAAAGGTTCATGAGATTAATGAATTTAATTATTCAATACAAAAAGGCTTACAAGAATATAATGATAAAGCTTCAAATGAAGATTATGAATTAGATGATATAAATCTAATAAGTTATGAGGTTGTAACTAATCAAATAATAGGGTTATATAATAAAGTTAATTTTAAAGGAAGAAACCTTTTGGTACATAAATGTGAAATTAAAATGGTTGGAGGAGTTCTTTCAAACAAATACATACTAAGAGACGAAAATGGAATGAAAGTTAAAAAACTTTATAATGATAAGATAGTTGGAATTTCACTTCAAGGAAGAGTATTAGATGTTCAAAGAGATAAAGTAAAAGTTTCCTTAGAAATAGATGGTAGTCCAAAGGATAGTGGAAAGGCAAGATGGTTTGAATTTGCAACAATATTTTCACAACCAGATGGTACAGGCTGGTACTGTATGCCTGAAATTAAAGATGTAGTTAGATTATATTTTCCAGATAATGAAGAAAAGACTGCATATGTTGTTAGTTCAATGCATTATGATGCTGTGAGTTCAAGTAAGAGAAGTAATCCGAGTATAAAAAGTATAAGTACAAAATATGGAAAAGAAATCATTATGAGTCCAGGTTCTGTAGAAATAATAGGAAATGGAAATCTTCTTATGAAAATGTCTGATGATGGTGGAATAGAAGTAAATAGTAATAAAAAAATAATACTAGATGCTAAAGATGACATAGAAATTACTGGTGGAGCTAAAATTCAAATTAAGGGTAATAAGGGAATTAAATTAACTCAAGCAGATGCAAGTATATTAATAAAAGATGAGATAACAATGAGTGGAGCAAAAGTAAATGTTCAAGATTAAGAAGTAATTTTGCAGGAGTTAAAGAGATGATAATAAAAGCTGATAAAAATAAAGTATTAAAAGAATTTCAAGAAAAATATTTAGAAGATAGCTATAAAGATAATTTTAATAAAATTGTAAAAAGCTATGATGCTGACGAGGAAAGCATAAAAGAAAAATTAGCTTCCGCTTTTAACATGGTTTGCAAAGAGGCTATTTCGCTTCAGGAAAAAAAATTAAAAGGTGAAATAATGTATGTTTATTTTTCCATGCTTAGAACAAAACTTCTCGAAAATAAGGGACACTGGAGAGTTGATTTATATGATGAGAAGTGGTTTTTAGATAAAGAAGAATGCATGATAGATATAGATTTTGGCTTTATTTATGAACCGTTATTTACTCATATGAAGGAACTTTCGGAGAAGAAAAAAGAGTACTTAAGAGTTATTAAAGAAAAAGATTTAGAAGATATAAAGCTTAAAGAAGCAAATAAGTATCACGGAATAGCTTTAAATATAATAAAAGCAGAACTGCAAAATTTCTTAGAAAGTCCTGCATACATAGAAATGAAAAAGAAAAAAGAAATATTTATTATGGCAGGAGAATATATGGATTCTGCTATTCAGATAAATCTTGAAAATTAGGGTTTAGTAGAGAGGAAAGAGTATGGATTATTTTTTGCTAAAACAAGCTGACGAATATACAAATGTACCATTGTTATTAGATGTTTATAAAAAGGTAGATGTTAGAAATATAAATTTAGTAAATGCTCATAAGCTTGAGGAAGTTATTATTTTTAATGTTAAATGTACTGAGGATAGTGAGTTTTTAGACATTTTGGATAGAAATTTATTTCTTATTTCTGAAAATATGAAGAAAATAATTGGAAAGTACGATCCAGGGATTATATTTAAGACTATTCCTCTTATAGATTTAGAAAATGGGAAACAGGGAAATTATTGTTTGCCAATATTTCAAGAGCTTGAATGCTTAAGTGAAAAGGCAGAACTTAATTTAAATAAGACCGTAGTTAAAAAGATTATCTTAGATAAAAGCAAAATTAATGGAAAGAAAATTTTCAAAATAAAAGAAAGTGAAAAAACCTTGATTGTAGTGAGATTGGATGTTGCTGAAAGTCTTCTTAGAAGAGAATTTAAAGGGATAAGCCTAGAAAGATTAGAAATAGATAGTTAAATAAAAAGGGGAGCTGATAAAGTTGATAGGAAGTGCTGCTTATGTAGTCAGAGGAGCAAGAATGGTATGCAATAAAGGAACTGAAATAACAAGAATAAATCTGCCAGCTAGTCATGGGTCATATTCAAAAGGAAATCCAATAATGATTGAAAGTGATAATGTAGTTGGACCCAACATAAGTGAATTTGGAATATGCAGTGGAGCATGTCCATCAAATGGAAGCAATGAAAAAACGAAAAGGTGCCAAATAAGGATATTGAACAAGTGGTTAAATGCTAAAGAAGATACATTAATTGATGGTGGGGCAGCGTTAACTACAGCATCAATTTTAATATGTGCTTATGGAGGAGTAATAAGATTTATTACAGATGGACAAGAGTAGGTAAAAGTATGGGAGGGAAAATTAGATGGGAGAAATTCATAAACTTAGGGTAAAATCGCCCTATGAGTTAATGAAGCTTGTAGATATAAAAATAGAAAATAAGCCTAATAAACATGGTTATTTATATTTAAAAGGGTTGATCGAAGATAATATAAATTTTGATGCTGCCATTAAAGCTTCCACAAAAGATGAAATAAGCGTTTATGAAGAAATGGGAGCTGCAAGTGATGAAGAAACCTTAAACATAAATCAAGCTGATGAAAGAAATAGCAGAAGGTTATTTTCGGGAATAGTTCAAAATATTAAAACCACAAACGAAAATGGAATTTACTATATAGAAATTCAAGCTTTAACTTCAAGTTCAAAATTAGATATAAAGGAAAAAAGCAGATCATTTCAAAATGTTAATATGACTTATGATGACTTAATAAAAGAAATAATAAAGGATTATTCAGGTTTTACCTTTACGCAAAATGCAGGAAGTGGACAAAAAATAAATAAACCTTTATTTCAATATAAGGAAACAGATTGGAAGTTTTTAAAGAGAATTGCCAGTGAATTAAATTCAGAATTATATTGCGATATAATAAATTCTAATTATTTGTTTAATTTTGGAATAGCTTATAATAAGAATTATGAAATAGACGATAATATAGAGTACAATGCTTTTAAAGATATAAGAAGTTTTTATAAAGCTGGAGGAAAAAATGCAGGATATGCTGATACAGATTTTTTCTATTATGAGGTAGAGAAAAAGGATGTCTTTGAAATAAATGCAGAAATTAAATATAAACAAAAGAATCTATATGTAAGAGAATATGAAGCTTATAAAAATAATGAAGAAATATTTTATAAGTACAAGCTATGTGTGAAAAAGGGAAAATGGCAAGGGGAAATTAAAAATAAAGCCTTAAAAGGAGTAACCCTTGAAGGAAAAGTAATAGCAGTCCAAAAGGAACAGGTGAAGCTTCATTTAAATATAGATGAAAAGCAGGAAGACAGTACTGCTTACTGGTTTAACTATAGACCACCATCAGTAAACATAATGTATTCAATGCCATTAGTAGGAGAAAGCGTGAAGCTTTATTTCCCAAATGAAAACAGTGAGATTCCAATTGTTACAGGGTGCATTAGGAAAAATGGAGAAACTTGTGCACAAACAGCAGAGCCAGAAAATAGATATCTTCAAACAGAGCATGGCAACGAAATAGCTATGTTACCAGAGGTTTTAAGTATAAAAGCTGGAAAAAGAAAAACTTTAAGTATAACCTTTAATGATAAGACAGGGGTTCATCTTAAAAGTCACAAAGGATTAAAGCTAAATGCAGATGAAGAAATAATAATAAAAACACGTAAGAGAGTGAAAATAAAAGCTCATAGTCAACTCGTACTGATTAAAAGGAATAAATCCCATGGGGTCTCAATAGATGGGGATATAAACATAAAAGGAAATAATGTAATAATGAATGGAAGTAGTAGAGAAGCTTATGCACCTCTTATAGAAATGGGAGGTGGAAGATAATATGAGTGATAATCAAAATGGATGGGTAAAGGATGGAGCATGGTACTATTATTCTGATGGTGAAGTGACTACAGGTTGGAAACAAATAGATGGAGACTGGTACTATTTTAACTCGCCTGGAGGCTCAATGGGTTGGAGTAAAGTAGTTGGTAATTATTATTTGGGTTCAGATGGTAGAATGGTAACCAACGAAGGCTGGCAACAAGACGAAAAGGGCGTATATTATTATGTAGGGGCCAATGAAAAAGTATTTAGAGGGTGGAAACAAGTAGGTGACTACTGGTATTATTTTTATGATGATGCATCTATGGCTTGGGGAAGAACAGTTGATGATTGTTATTTGAATCTTGATGGTCAATGGGTAAGAAGTGAAGGCTGGCAAAAAAATGAGAAGGGTGTATATTATTATGTAGGGGCCAATGAAAGAGTCTTTAAAGGTTGGAATAAAGTAGGAAGTAAATTCTATTATTTTAATGAGCCTGGTGGATCTATGACATGGGATAACACTATTGATGGATTTTATTTGAATGATGATGGTGAAATGACTAGTGGGACAGGATGGCTAAAAAATAATAACACTGGGGATTGGTACTATTATTCTGATGGAAGAATGAAAACAGGCTGGGTTCAATATGGCAATAGCTGGTACTATATGGATTCTGATGGGAAAATGGCAACTGGATGGAGAAAGGTAAATGGTTTTTGGTACTATCTTAATTCTACAGGTGAAATGGCAACAGGTTGGATAAATGATGGGAATGGGTGGTATTATTTATATGCTAATGGGTCAATGACATGGAATAATACAGTAGATGGTTATCATTTAGATAGCACAGGGAAAATGGTTACAGGTACAGGTTGGAAATATGTAGATAGCTGGTGGTATTATCTTAATGATGATAAAGTTGCTACTGGTTGGCTTTTTGATAAAGGTAATTGGTACTATTTATATCCAAAAGGATCGATGGCAAAAAGTACAACAATTGATGGGTGGAAAGTAGATAGTAGTGGTAAATGGATAGCTGATAAAGTTGCCAGTGGGGCTGATTTAAAATCAAGAATGCAAAGATTGCCAGGCGAGTCTACAGAATATGATCCTGATACAGGAGTGTATTTTGATCCAAATACTGGAGAAATTGAAGATTTAAGTACGTCATATTCTAAACTTCCAGGGGAAAATTTATATTATAAAACAGGTGAAAATAAAAAGTATTTTGATCCAGCTATATATAAACAATTCATAAATAAAAATGATTCAATTTATACTGATAAAACTGATGAAACTGATAATGATACTAGCTACAAAAAAGGGGATGGAAATTGGTTATACGATTTTGCATTGGATAATAATGTAAGCTTGGAAAGAGGAGATAAAAAAGAATTATCATTTAGCACCTTAGGAATAAAGCTTAAAGCTGAATTAAGCACTGTAATTCAAACAAATAGTTCTGCTCCAATTAATTTTACTGATGACGAGTGTCAAGTTTCTCTGCCAGATGGTTCTGAGGTTGATTTGAGTAAGAAGGGAGAATTAACAGCAAGTGAGTCAATAAGTGCTAAAGGTTACAAAGTACAAATAGGTTGCAAAATTGATTTGAAAGATAGTAGTGTTTTTTTAGCTTGCTCATATACTCCGAGAAAGTCAGGATCACCAAAAGTCGAATTAAAAATTAGTATTTCTATAAATAATATTGAAGCAATAACAATTGCAGCAGCTGGAGCAGCAATAACTATTGCAACTGATGGCATGGATTTGCCGGTCTTATTAGCTGCATTAGGAGAAGAGGCTTCAGGTGTCATATGGGCAATTGGCAGGATGTTAACAGTAGCAAAATTTGCTACATAAAAATATTATCAATAACTTGATGGTATATTTACAAAATAAGTTGAGGAAAAATATATAGATTGAAGGTGGAGTATGGAATTAGTAAATGTAAATGGAATTTTTATTATGATTTTGGTTATATATTTATTTATGGGTATAATAATATTTTTTATGCCAACATTTAGAATTATATATTTGAATATATTAATTAATAAAAATGATTTTGAAAAGTTTACAAAAACTGTGGACATGTATATTCGAAAATCAAAATCTGAAAAAAGAAAAAATATATACAAACTAAAAAAAATAAATGCAATGATGGAATTGAGAAAATGGAATGGAATTGAAAATGAGATTGATTTATTAGAAATAGATTTTTCAAATTATTCAATTGTTATGCTTTGTAATACAATTTTAAACTTATATATATTAAATAGAATTGAGGAAGGCAGAGCTATATTTGAGAAAATTCAAATGAAGCTGAATCAGCAAAAGGAAAAAATTAGAAATAATATTGCAATAAGAATATGTGATGCAATAAATAATTATTATAACAATGACTTTACAAAAAGTCGGAATGAATTGCAAGAATTACTTAAAGAAGAAATTAATCTTGGTAAGGCTAACTTCTATAAGAAAAATTTTAAAGCAAATATTTATTTTTATTTAGGGTTAATTTCTAAACATGAAAATGAAATTATTAAATGTAAGAGTTATTTGGAAAATGCAATTTCAACTTTTTATCCACAACAGTACACTCTTGTAATGAAAGCAACTGAAATAATTGATGAGATTTCTAAGGAGAAACAAAATGAATAAAAGGATATATATTTTAGGATTATTAATAATTATTGTGATGGGAATATTTTTTCAAGTAGGTTTTAGTGGTTATTATAGTACTCCGGAGGAAGCAATAAAGCATAGTGATTTTAGTGATGAACCTATGGAAAGTATTATTGATACTGTTTGGGTTAAAGAAGAACCTATTATTTTTTATATATCAACACAAGGAAATGTTTGTGAAATGGAGTTTAATAAAAAAGAAATATTCGCAAAGACTGGTTGGAGGTCAAAGAGTATAGGTATTTTACCAACAAAAACAATTAAACCTGAAGAAATTGCCCCAACAAGGATGGGTTCTGGAAAGAGTTCTGATGGAAAACCAAAAGTTGTATTTGGCATAACAAAGTCTCCAAAAGCTGAAACAATAAAAGTTAATGGAGAAGTTCCTAATTTTAAAAAATTTCAAATTCAGGATGAAGATTATGTATTATGGTATATTATCATTCAAACTGATGAATTGAACATTGATAAAGTTAAAATAAGATCAGATGAACAATAAGTGTTATAAAAAACGAATTTACTAAGAATATATTTTAGAGGAACTAAAAAATTCAATGAGTTCAGAATTGTTGTAAAAAAACTAGTAAGTCGATAAGGTGGTAGTAAAATGAAGTTTAAGAGCAGTATCATTAATATAATATTGGTTATAGTAGGTATTCTATTATCTACAAAGTTCTCAGCTTTTTATGAATGGGGAGTGGGCACTTTATTCTACTTTAGTAAAAAGGGAGATATGTTTCTTAGAATAATAAGTGTGGTTGGAATTATTCTAATTAATTTGATAATCACGCAAGGAATCATATTTTTTATATATAAAAAATTTAAGAAAAAGGCATTAGTAATTGTATCATTATATAATCTACTTTTAACTATTTTAATAGCAACAATGAATATAGCTCTGTTTTTTGGATAAAAATATTAGCATTACAAATTTCAAAAAGGAAATTTCAAACTATACAGTAGGTATAATGGTATTAAGCAAAGCAGTTAGTGGATGTTATACAGATTTAGATTAATAGTAACAATTAGATGATTTGTTAATATAGTGGATGACCTTATTTATAGCATAAAATAAAAATTAGGACTAACATGGGATAATTATGTTCTTTGTTAGTCTTTTCTTATACTTAAAAATACTAACGAGGAATAAAAAATATATTGGGAATTCTTTTTATTAGATATATGTTATATGGAAGAACAATTAAAGAGAGAGATCTAAAGAACATAAAACTTAGAGAAGCAAATAAATATCATGGTTTAGTTGTAAATGTGATTGTAGATATATTAGAAGAGTTCTTAGAAGGTAGTGCATACCAAGAAATGAAAAAGAAAGAAGATATAGTGATTATGGCAGGAGAGTACATGGATGCTGCAATTAAGATATATCCTCAAAATAAGTAGGTAGGTAAAAATATGGATTATTTTTGGTTAAAGCGGGAAGAAGAATATACAAATACACCAAAGCTAATGGATATATTTAATACGATTGATGTTAGAAATATTAATTTATTAAATGCCCATAAAATTGATGATATTGTAATCTTTAATGTTAAATGCAATGAAAAAACAGAGTTCTTAGATATTTTAGATGAAAATTTATTTCTTATTTCAGAAGAAATGAAAAAAATAATTGAAAAGTATGACTCTGAAATTATATTTAAGACGATTCCATTGGTAGATTTAATAAATAAGAGACAGGAAAATTACTATATGCCAATCTTTGAAGAAATAGAATGTTTAAGTAAAAATGCAGAATTAAATTTAAATAAAACAGTAGTAAGAAAAATCATTTTAGATAAAGAAAAAATTAATGGTAAGAAGATATTTAAAATAAAAGAAAGCTCAAAAAGTTTGATAGTAGTGAGATTAGATGTAGCTGAAAGTCTGCTTAGAAGAGAATTTCAAGGAATGCATTTGGAAAGATTGGAAATTGAAGAAGAATAAATAGGAGATGGTTAAGGTGGCAACTGCATATGTAGTAAGGGGAGCTAAGATGAAATGTGATAAGGGAACGCATAAAAAGAAAATAAATCTTCCTGCAAGTCATGGAGCATATTCAAATGGAAATCCTATAATGAATGAAAGTGATAATGTGGTAGGGGAAAATATAAGTGATTTTGGAATCTGTAAGGGAGGATGCCCTTCAACTGGAAACATTACTTTAGTGAAAAAGAATGGAAGAACAGTAACAGGAAAGAAGTGCCAAGTGATGATATTAAAGGAATGGATGAATGCTCAGGGAGATACTTTAATTGGTGGAGCTCCTGCATTAACAACTGATTCGACTTTAATATGTGCTTATGGAGGAACAATAAAGTTTGTTACAGATGGACAAGCGTAAGTGATATGGAAAGGGAGGGAAAATAATGGGGGAAATTCATAAGTTAAGGGTAAAATCGCCTTATGAGTTAATGAAAATAGTAGATATAAAAATTGAAAATAGACCTAATGACCATGGATATTTATATTTAAAATGTTTAGTAGATGAAAAGATAAACTTTGATATTTCAATAAAAGCCTCCTCAGAGGATAAGATAATTGTTTATGAAGCTTTAAAAGCTGGAAATACTACTAATATTAATGAGGTTGATGAAGGAAATAGTAGAAGATTATTCAGTGGGATAGTTCAAAACGTTAGAACCTCAAATGATAGTGGACTTTATTATTTAGAAATTCAAGCTTTGACTTTAAGTATTAAATTAGATGTAAAGAAAAAGAGTAGATCCTTTCAAAATGTTGATATGACTTATGATAACTTGATAAATAGCGTGTTATTTGAATATACAGGTTATGGATTTACTCAATATACAGGAAAAGGGCAAAAAATAGGAAAGCCATTATTTCAATATAAGGAGACAGATTGGAATTTTTTAAAGAGAATTGCCAGTGAATTAAAATCAGAATTATATAGTGACATAATAAGCTCAAATTATTTGTTTAATTTTGGAATACCAACTTTACATAGCTATGAGTTAAAGTCTGATACAGAATACAGTGTTTTTAAAGATATTAAAAGTTTTAAAGAAGCTGGAGGATATGATTCTGGATATGGTGACACAGATTATTTTTATTATGAAATAGAAAAGAAAGCTATATTTGAAATTGGTTCAGAAATTAAATATAAGGACAAGGCTTTGTACGTTAGAGAATATGAAGCTTATAAAGAAAAAGAAGAAATTTTGTATAAATATAAGCTATGCAGAAAAAATGGAGTATGGCAGAGTCTAATTTATAATAGGCTTTTAAAAGGTGCTGAACTTGAAGGAATAGTTCTTGCAGTACAAGGAGAAGAGTTAAAGGTTCATTTAAATATAGACGAAAATCAAAGTGAAGCTGATGCCTATTGGTTTCCTTATTTACCACCATCAGTAAATATAATGTATTCAATGCCTTTGGCAGGAGAAAGTGTAAGACTTTACTTTCCAAATGAAAGTAGTGAAGCACCATTTGTTATAGGCTGCGTCAGAAAGAATGGAGATACTTGTGAAGGAACAGAAGATCCAGCAAGTAGATATTTCCATACAGAACATGGCAGTGAAATAGCTATGCTTCCAGGAGCTTTAAATATAATAGGGGGAAGTGAAGCGCCACTAAGTGTAACATTTGAAGATGAGACAGGTGCGACATTAACAAGTCCAAATGGATTAAGCCTAAATGCAGGTGGAGAAATAGTTATAAGTACACCTAATAATGTAAATATAAGTGCTCAAAGTCAAGTATTAATGACTAAAGGAAGTACAGAAAATGGAGTTTCAATAGAAGGAGAATTTCATGTTAAAGGCAGCGAGGTAATACTAAACGGAAACATTAATGAAGGTTATTCTCCTTTTGCGGATGGAGGGGAATAAGATGGGATTTGGTTTAGAAAGTTTGGCAAGTGCTGTTATGGGAGCTGTAGCTGAAGTAGCTGAAGCGGGAATAAAGATAGCTACAGAAGTAGCTGATGTTATAGCAGCACAAGCGGATATAGCGAATATTCTAGAAGATGGTCAGATTGATGAAGATGAACAGGATAGACTTTTAGATGACATAAATAAACTGATGGTTGGAGCATATTTATTAGGCGTTGGTTCATATTTAGCAGGAGTTGGTTCTATAAAGTTTGGGAGTGAAAGTGGTAGTAGTAAAGATTGTTCAGTAAGCAGTTGGGATGAGGATATTGATAGTTTACCTGAATATGATCCAATATCAGCTAGAATTACTGAAAATAAGGGAACAAGAGCTAAGAAAAAAGGTGTAAATGGGGAATACTTTGCAGGAAGAATTGATGAATTTGGGAATTTTATCCCAGATGATATACAAGGATTTACAAATATAGAAGTAAAAGAGGTTGATGAATCATCGCTTTCTCATAGAGCTTTGTGTGTGTTTGAAGGAATAGTAGGTCAGGCAGTAAATGATTTAAAGGACTTAAAGGAGGCAGTAATAGATCATCCATTTGATACAGCAATTAGTACTATTAGACTTTTCGGTGATCCACAATATTCTGGACAAGCAGCAGTCGCTATAGGTACAGAAATTTATAAATCATATGAAGATCAGGTAGTAAATGGAAATCAAAAATCTAAGGATCATTTTATTGGTCAAGCAATTTTTGAAATTGGAACTTTAGTAGCTGGTACAGCAGCAGGTAAGTTAGGTAAAATAAGTAAGGTGGGTGAAGGCGTTGAGGCGGCTAATGATATAAGTAAAGCAGGAAAGATGGGTAAAGTTGAAGAGGCTGTTGAGGGGGGAAGTAAAGCTGAATCTGAAATTTCTGGTGGAGTATGTTTTACAGAAGAGACGCTAGTTTTAACTAAAGATGGTCATAAACATATAAAAGATATTAAAATTGGTGATGAAGTTTACTCTCAGAATCAATATACAGGGGAAAAGGGATTAAAAAAAGTTACAGATATATTTGTAAATGAAACAGATAGACTTGTTCGCATTACTATTAAGGAAACTGAAATAAAAGCTACACCAACTCATCCATTTTGGGTTGTTGATAAAGGATGGGTGGTAGCAGAAGAATTGGAAGTTGGAGATAATGTACAACTTTATTCTGGAGAGGTAATTGAAATTACATCATTAAAATTTGAGTTGATAGGAGAATATATAAAAGTATATAATTTCGAAGTTGAAGAATGGCACACATATTATGTCTCAAATAGAGGGATTTTAGTGCATAACACGTGTAGTGAATATGTACCTAACAATCCAAAGTGGGTTGGAGCTGGCACAGATATGTGGACATGGGCAGAAGAAAATAATTATAAACTAAGTTTTGGTGGTGGAACTGATATAGGTAAAATGTTTGTTAGCAATAGCGAAGGTGAAGTTATAGGAGAAATTCATAGTGGGCAACTCATTGACCGTGGTGTTAATGCTGGAAAAGAAGTTCAAATACACTTTGAATACTATTTTGAAGGAACTACAAAAACAGATGATTCTTTACATTTGTATTTTGAAGATTAAGAAAGGATTTATAAAAATGAAAATATTAAAAGAGGAATTAGGATATGTCATCGAAAATTCACATGAAATAAAAAACAGTGAAGAAGTTGCAGATATATTAAGTTCATTTTTAGATGAAGATTCTTTACTGATTTTTAGTTGCGTTGATACTGAGTATTTTCTAAATAATTTGCAAAATGAAGATAAGAAGACACAAGAATTTTATAGAAAATTAATAGAGTTCAATAAGCGTAGAGGGCATGAAATATTAAGGGATGATGATGAAGAAAGGGAAAAAACGAATTTTATCAAAGAAAGGACGGTTTTTATAAATAATGAATCGAATTTGCCAGCACAATACCCTAGCGATAAAAGGAGAAGAACAATTTGGTATAAAACACTAAATAAATCCGAGATTATTAAGGCAATAAATATTGACCAATTATTCAAATGTATTGTATTAAAGAGAGGTAAAGATTTTTACGAATATAGTTATGCTATAAAGCAGTATGAAACTGAAGAAGGAAAGAATTTATTTATTACTGAAAAGAAAGTAGGTAATTTTGAAAAATATGTTTATCCAATAATATGTAAGAAAAATATTTTATAGAAAAACTGACTTAATAAAATTAGAAATATTTACTACAAAAAAATTCTATGTAAATAATGAATTGGTAAAAATATTTAGTTAATTGAATTGTATATAATATAAGTGAATACTTAATTCTAATTCTGTAGTAAGTTTGTAGTTTATTGTGTGAAAAAAATATGCTCTAAAAACAGTAAACAGCCATTAAAAAGAGGTGTGAATACCAGTTACTATAGAAACATAAGGTATTCAGTAAAAGCTTCTTTTGATGTCTGATTCAAGCTAATAGCAAAATTCCAATGGATGCTGTAACGGTATCTGCTGGAATTTTTCTTTCTAAGGTCTTACTTTTGAAGTGATTATGCAGATGCAAATGATGATGGAGAAATTGATGATGAAGATGCAGAAGAAATCCTTGAAAATGCATATAAGTTGCTGGTTGGGGCTTTCATAACTAAATTTGGAAGTGATTCATCAGGCAGTGATGATTGTTCTGTGAGCAGTTGGGATGGCTTTAAGAATTATGTTGAAGATAAAGCATCAGATGCATATAATGCTATCTTTAAAATTACTAATGTTGAAAAAGGTATTATGAATGAATCTGTAGAACATGGACAATTCTTTAATAAAGAAGGGGATATGATAGGAGATACTATAGTTGGAAATAAAAATTCAATAGATGTAAGTTCTTATCAAGATATAGCAAAGGATTCTATTTTTACTCATAATCATCCAACAGGTAGACAGTTTAGTTTGGAAGATATTCAAACTGCTACTGGATTTGATATGGCTGAAATAAGAGCCGTAACACCAGATGGAAAGGTATATAGGATGATACGTGGAAGTGAAGGGTGGAAAGTTACAGACCCACAATCTATAGCAATGGCACAAACAATGGCACAAACTGAGCTAAGAAGTGACCCAGTGGCTATGCAATTCTTTAAAGAAGGCAATCAGGATGCAGTTTGGAATATGATGTTTGAAAAAATTGCAAAAACTATTGGTGGAGAATATAAAGTTACAAATTAGGAGGAATAAAATGGATAAAAATTTTTTATATAAAAAAGCGTATCCTTTAGGAGTTATAGACGATACTGAGGAAGATGAACTTTCTTCTTGGTTTCTTGATGATTCAAGGGATGTACTTGAAAAGAAATTTCGAGAATGTGATTTTAATGATTTAATTATAGAATTAATAGATATTTTCAGAGGGGGAAGTCCTAACTATATACAGTTATCAATATTATTTGGTTTTGAAAGTACAGAAGAAATAAGTTTTAACAATACTACAAAAATTAGTTTTTACAAAATAAAGCGAAGTGATATAGATAAGATTGAAATGGATATAAAGAAGTTAAGCATTGATAAATCATTAGTACTTGATAAATTATATTTATATGTTAATAATTTATCTTCAATAGAAAAATTTACAAGGAAAATGGATAGTGTATGCTATGAAAAGAATCAAGGAATTATCATTCACGAAAATAAGTGTGATATAGTAATTCTTGAAGGAAAGTAAAGATTGAGCTTTATATAGGACTGCTATGCTATATGGTAACCAAGAAAAATGAAACTAAAAGAATTATGTTTCTATTCTTTGTTAATTTAACTGTAAAACTTAGGTTTTTCACTACAAAAAGCTTAAAATTATTATATACTTAGAAAAAACATAAGGTATACTGTAAAAGCTTCATTTGATGTCTGATACAAGCTGATAACAAAATTCCAATGGATACTGTAAAGGTATCTGTTGGAATTTTTCTATCTAAGGTTTAACGTTGGATACAATAGGAGATAGCTTGGTAGACGGTAATTAAGGATGCCTTGAAACCTTTCAGGGTATACGAATAACAAATAAAAGAGCCTGTGTGGTTTTATCCGATTTTCAGAAGTAGCGGATGTTATTTCAGCACAAGCGGATATAGCAAATATTCTAGAAGATGGTCAGATTGATGAAGATGAACAAGAGAGATTTTTAGATGACATACATAAACTGATGGTTGGAGCATATTTAGTAGGAGTTGGTTCTATAAAATTTGGGAGTGAAAGTGGTAGTAGTAGTGAAGATTGTTCAGTAAGCAGTTGGGATGAGGATATTGATAGTTTACCAGAATATGATCTAATATCAGCTAGAATTACTGAGAATAAGGGAACAAGAGCTAAGAAAAAAGGTGTAAATGGGGAATACTTTGCAGGAAGAATTGACGGATTTGGGAATTTTATCCCAGATGATATACAAGGATTTACAAATATAGAAGTAAAAGAGGTTGATGAATCATCGCTTTCTCATAGAGCTTTGTGTGTGTTTGAAGGAATAGTAGGTCAGGCAGTAAATGATTTAAAGGACTTAAAGGAGGCAGTAATAGATCATCCATTTGATACAGCAATTAGTACTATTAGACTTTTCGGTGATCCACAATATTCTGGACAAGCAGTAGTTGCTATAGGTAAAGAAATTTATAAATCATATGAAGATCAGGTAGTAAATGGAAATCAAAGATCTAAGGATAATTTTATTGGTCAAGCAATTTTTGAAATTGGAACTTTAGTAGCTGGTACAGCAGCTGGTAAGTTAGGTAAAATAAGTAAGGTGGGTGAAGGCGTTGAGGCGGCTGATGATATAAGTAAAGCAGGAAAGATGGGTAAAGTTGAAGAGGCTGTTGAGGGGGCAGGAAAAGCTAGAAATGTTGAAGAAAGTTCTGCATCTGACTCATATTTGTATCAAAAATATAAAGAATCATTGGTGAAAGATGATGTATTGAATAATTCTGAGGAAATTATAAAAGGCGCTAAATTAGGCGACAAAAAATTAATTGCTGAATTAACTAAGGATGGAAGCAATATTGAAGATTGGTCTAAAATGGAGTCAAAATATTCATATACAAATTAGTATGGAACAGGAAAGATACATTATTATATGAATGTTAAAACTGGGAAAGTTAGTTATTATGATGCTAAGATGAAAATATCTGCACCAAAAGCAATAAGAGATAAATTAAAGTATACCAAAACAGATAAGGATGGTTTTTGGATTATAGATTTGGACGAAAATTTAATTCCGATAGGAGTGAGATAATGATTTTAAAATCTAAAAGAAGCATAGAAAAAGAAGGAATAAGCGTTAATCAGTTATATCCTGTTGTTGAATGCGAAGAGAATATTCAAACTGGAATAATGAAATTTAGAATTTATGATGATTGTAGAAGTTTGTCATGGAAAACAATTGATAACTTTTCTACTGAAAGTGTTTTATTGGAAAATTACAGTAAAGATATAGATGCAGATACTATACATTATATGTATAATAGCTTAGATAAAGAATTTTTTTATCGATTTTATCTTGAAAATGAAGATTCAAGAATTGCTATAGCTCAGTTAGAAAAAGTAATGGTAGATATTATTTCAGATGAATTATCAATAGAAGATATTATGATTAATATTAATGAATTAGGATTTAATAATGAAAATATCGAGATGCAATTAAAAGCGTTTTTTAAAGAAGCTTCAAAACAAGATATTATCAAATTTTCAAATAATATGTACAATAAAGTAATGGATGTTAATAAGTACTTATTAGAGGTAATAGTTGACAATATAATGTTGTATAAAGAACCAGAAGTTGAAAATTTATTAATGGAAATATATATGAATGCATCTTGTAGTAAAGAGATACAAAATACTATAGATAATTACTGGAGTTAAATGATATTCAATGTAATATTTGTTATATGAATGTTACATTGAATATGTTTTACTCACTCCATAAAAATATTATAATTCACTACAAAACTATGTTTTATACAACTAATAAGATGAGTATTAAATAAATATATATAAATATAGGTTTTGTAATAATTAAAATTTGACTGCAAGTAATAATAATGCAGTAAGCAGTAACAAAAGTGAAAATCAAATATATATTATAGCAATAAAGAAGGCTAACGCTGATAAAATGGTTGAAGTTGTCAACTAAAAGTAGACAGAAAAAAGGCATGTTTAACCAAACCCTTGTTCAATCTTAAATTGAACAGGGGTTTTATACTTTAGACTATAAGCTGGTCGTTCAAAATTGTAGTAGTTTATATACTTATCAATAAATTCATAAATATTATCTTCTTCCCAATATCTAAAATCAGTTATCATTTCTGCTTTGATCCAACCGTTAATTGATTCAATAATAGGATTATCAGTAGGCGTTCCTGCTCGCGACATTGAGCGAATTATGTTATAATCTTTATGAGCTTCACGAAATGCTCTTGAGGAATAAACAGTACCCTGATCAGTGTGCAAAATTGTTTGGGTTGTTTGTTTCTCAATTTTTTTCTTTAGTTGTTCCAAGCAATTAAAGTATGGCTTTCTGTCACCAACTTTTTTAGAAAGATCATATGCTATAATTTCATTATTAAAAGTATCAAGCATATATGTCCATTCATAATTTTGTCCTCTATGTTTTATACATGTCATATCGGAAACTACTAATTCAAGCGGCTTAACTGCATTCCATTTTCCATTAATAATATTAGGATAAAAAACATGTTCATCTCCGTGTTTACGATATTTACGACGACGTGCTTTAGATTTGATTCCTGAATATTTACAACATTTGTGCGCAAGATTATCTGAAAATATCAAATCCGTTTCACGGCGAACGATAGTAGCCAACCTATGATATCCATATGATTTATACTTTTCATGAGCTATTTTTAGCAATTCAGTTAATGTCTGTCTAACTTTTTGATGCCTATTTAAGTGATTTTTTCTTGATAACCATTTATAATAACTAGAACGATTCACACTCATTAATTCACATAAAAACTTTATTGGATATTTTTCTCTTAACGAATCAATTATTTCAAACTCACATCTTTTGTAATAACAAATTCCTTGTTTGCACCAGCTCCTTTCACTAAGTAACCTTTTTTTAATCGTTCAATTTCGACCTCCTGTTTAGCTACTATCAAGCGTAGCCGATCAACTTCACTTAACGTTTTACTAGTATGAATTGCAGCATAATGGTTATCTTTTTTCTTATTATTTACTAATCCCTGTTCACCTTCATCTAGATATTTTTGAATCCAAATATACAACATACCACCTGAAATATTTTCTTCCTTTGCTAAAGCTATTCTTCCAATACCTTCATTTAAATAACGTTTCACAATTCTGAGCTTATCTTCTTTGTCCCATTTGCGATTAGACCCACCTTTTGGTATTCCTATTCCCATTTAATCACATCCTCTTATTTTTTATTATAACAAAAAAGTAGACATACTTTTTTAATGTCTACTTTCATCTTACAACTTCACCTTTACGCAGAATGCAGGAAGTGGACAAAAAATAAATAAACCTTTATTTCAGTATAAGGAAACCGATTGAAATTTCTTAAAGAGAATTGCCAGTGAATTAAATTCAGAATTATATTGCGATATAATAAATTCTAATTATTTGTTTAATTTTGGAATAGCTTATAATAAAAATTATGAAATAGACGATAATTTAGAGTACAGTGCTTTTAAAGATATAAGAAGTTTTTATAAAGCTGGAGGAAAAAATGCAGGATATGCTGATACAGATTTTTTCTATTATGAGGTAGAGAGAAAGGACGTCTTTGAAATAAATGCAGAAATTAAATATAAACAGAAGAATCTATATGTAAGAGAATATGAAGCTTATAAAAATAATGAAGAAATATTTTATAAGTACAAGCTATGTGTGAAAAAGGGAAAATGGCAAGGGGAAATTAAAAATAAAGCCTTAAAAGGAGTACCCCTTGAAGGAAAAGTAATAGCAGTCCAAAAGGAACAGGTGAAGCTTCATTTAAATATAGATGAAAAGCAGGAAGAAAGCACTGCTTATTGGTTTAATTATAGACCACCATCAGTAAACATAATGTATTCAATGCCATTAGTAGGAGAAAGCGTAAAACTTTATTTTCCAAATCAAAACAGTGATATTCCGATTGTTACAGGGTGCATTAGGAAAAATGGAGAAACTTGTGCACAAACAGCAGATTCAGCAAATAGATATCTTCAAACAGAACATGGCAACGAAATAGCTATGTTACCAGAGAGTTTAAGTATAAAAGCTGGAAAAAGAAAAACTTTAAGTATAACCTTTAATGATAAGACAGGGGTTCATCTTAAAAGTCACAAAGGGTTAAAGTTAAATGCAGATGAAGAAATAATAATAAAAACTCGTAAGAGAGTAAAAATAAAAGCTCATAGTCAACTCGTACTGATTAAAAGGAATAAATCCCATGGGGTCTTAATAGATGGGGATATAAACATAAAATGTAGAGAAAAATGTAGTAAAAACAATTGTTAAGAAAGCAGAAGAGAAAGTAGTACAAGAGACAGAAAAGAAAGTAGCAGAAAAAGTAATTGAGGGGGGAAGTAAAGCTGCAGACTATAAATTCCCTAAATCTAATAATGACATGAAGAAAATATTTGGAGTAAATGATAAGACATTTCACAAGGAAATTAAACCTGAAATAATAAAGCAGATAAATAAAGACCCAGTGTATAGTAAAGAGTTTAAAAAGATGGGTAATAATCCCGATATCGGAGTAGATGGTTCTGGCAATATAGTTCTTAAAGATGTGAGGACAGGAAAAACCTTGCAAACTAATTGGTCGTTTGAAAGTTTTATACCATAAAAGGAGGATACAAATGTCGTACGATTTAAATATTTTATCTATAAACCAAGAAAGGGTATCTAAGCTACCCTTTACATCATCAATAGAATTAAGAAATGAAATTGACTCTGTTGATGCACAAAGGTACTATTCAATATGGCCATTTATGTCTAATTCAAAAGGTGTATGGTATTCACTTGGAAAAGATGAGGATGGTTGGTTTAATGCAATGTCTATAGTTGATGCATGTTTTGATGAACATGTACAAAGAAAATATATACCTTATTGGGTTTCAGATGATGAAGTAATATCAAATCTAAAGCCGCTTATAGTATATAATGAATATAAAAGTGAGTTTGAAAGTATTATAAAATTTTTAATTCAACAGTCCCCTAATAGAAGTATTATGTTTTTGGCTAGATATCAAGGTGGGGAAAAAGAAATAATTTATGGGGTCTTGAAACGCCAAGAATTTGTAAAGTTACTAAGTGAATCGAAGATACTTTTTAATATCTGCTATATTATTAACGAATAGCAAGTTCGGGCAAGCCCTTACTATGGGGTCATGTACTCATGTAAAATTTGGAAATTATTGATGGAAGTTTAATGCAAATAGGAGGAACATTAAAAGTTGATGGTGGATGTTTAACTATATCAGGAAATTATAAACTGCAAAATTATTCTAATTTGACAATGATAAATGAAGGTGACTATATATTTGTAGGTGGAAATTTTACAATAAGTACAAGCTCAAGTGAATCAGGATATTTAACAGCAGGAACACTAGAAATAGCAGGAGATTTTACGCAAAAATCACAAGCAGTTGAAAGGAAGCAGAAAAGAAAGTTGCAGAAAAAATAATTAAGGGGTCAGGTAAAACTATCATATCTAGGATTAGTGAAAATCAAGGGTTGGTTAAAGCTGCTGAGGAAATGGGTAAAAATGAAAGAATTCAACAAGAAGCTAATCATTTAATAGAGCAATTAGCTTCTGGGAATATGAATCTGGGCAAAGGAAGTAAAAACTTATTTAAAGATATAAACTATCTAAGAGGTGATAATGGAGCAAGAGTATTTTTCAGACAAACAAAAGATGGAATAGAAATATTAGAAAAGGCTAGCAAAGCAAATGAGCAGAAAGTTATTAATTTATTGCATAAGCTTTATGATTAGTTTGGGGGGAAGAACATGAAAATAAAAAAGATAAGTTATCCAACTTCACTAGAAGAAATCTCAGATATTGAAGATGATAATATTGATATTTTTGTAGAATTAGATGATGGCATGGTTTATACAATGACTGTAAGTACACCTAAAAATTACTATAAGTATATGGATAGAGAAAAAATAGATTATATTCCTTCTATGCCACCAGATATTATTGTTAGAAAGTTAACAGGAGAGAATATTAGAAATGCTTTAGAAACATATGTTAAAGATGATGGATATTGGTTTAAGCTATATTATTTAGCTGGAAGTACAACAGATGCATTTGATATAAAGTTAATGGATAAAATGATACAAGAAATAAAAAAACAAAATGAAGAAATAGAGTAATAAATTCAATGGTATAAAAATATACATTCATTCATAAGACGGGTTAAAATCTAACTGCATAATTATCATTCTGCAGTCAGCAGATGAACAACATTAAAACAAGTGTTAAAGTGGTAGTAATAGTAAAAATGTTGCTACCATTTAGTTTTATAACTACAGTTTCAGCCTAAAGGGAGCATCTAAATCAATTGGAAAAGTGGTTTATTTACCTACACAATGCCCAATTGACACTCCATTCAAAGTCTTAATTAGAAATCACTTGATAGGTGCAGTAAAAGATGCAATAAAACAATCTAAGTCAAATTAAAATATATTGGGGGGATATTGGTTGTTTTATAAAAGATTATTACTATTTTTTATTTTAATCATAGCAGTATTCAGTTTCGTGGGGTGCATTCAGCCATATAGCAATTCAAAAATTAAAGAAGTTTCTATGCAATATTTGAAAAATAAATATAACGAGGACTTCGAATTTCAAAATATAGAGGTATCTATGAATGAAGCTGATGGCTGGGTATATAAGGCATACTCTATACCAAAAAACAATCCTACTATAACAGTAACGGTTAGTTCAAAAAACTTATTAAATGATATTGCTGATAATTACAAACAACAAAAATGGGATGTTACCAGAGGGGAACAAATAAAAGATTTAATAGAAACTAAGTTTGGTAAATCAACAAACTTTAGAATAAGTTTTGTGGTGAATAAAGAAATAGAGAACAAATACTCGGTGTATACTGACCCATTGGATATTATTAAAAAAGAAGCAAATCATAAAAAAGGGTCACGTGCAGGATATTATGAACATGTTTATGAAAGAGTGTACGTTAGTATACCAATAGATGAAAATATTAATGAAGATTATGTCGCTGAAAATTTATTAGATTTAGTAAAATATTATAATGATTTAAATTTATATTTTGATATAGATTTAACTTTTGGCAAAAAAGAGATTAATGAGGAAAGCAACATAAAAAGTGATGGAACTTTTAAAGATATTTTTGCAAATGTTTTAGTAACTTCTGATACGCCTTTGGAAAAGAATAGTATAAGAAAACTTATAAAATATAATAAGTAAGGAATACTCAGCAAATTAGCTTTTAAAGCATAGACAACGGAAGCAATGATAAAACGAAAAAGTGCCAAATAAGTATATTACACAAGTGGCTTAATGCTAAAGAAGATACATTAATTGATGGTGGAACAGCATTAACTACAGCTTCAGTTTTAATATGCGCTTACGGAGGAGTAATAAGATTTATTACAGATGGACAAGAGTGGGTAAAAGTATGGGAGGGAAATGGAAGGGGAATGTTATGAAAAAAATATTTATAGCAATAAGCATAATTCTTATAATACTAACAATTGGAATATACAATAATAGCCAAACTGTAAAACTTTTTGAAAATGTGGATACAGAAAGTGTTGATGAAATCTCAATTGCATATATTGGTGGAAGCTTTAGTACTGAGGATAAAAGTCAAATATCAGAAATTATGAACTATTTAAAGCGTTTAAAATTTTCTAAATGTTCTAATAATAATGTACCTAATACTACTCCAGATGCTTCTATTTCATTGATTGGCAAAAATCAAGGTAGTCTTAGAGCTATAAAAATTTATGGAAATGTAGTTAGAGTCTATCCTAAAGAAAATGATGATTATATAGTTGATGCACATATATATGATGATCTTGAAAAGCTATGTAAAAAGTATAAAAATAGTAAATAATAAACATAAGATCTAGCATAACGCTTTTGTGTGATTAAGAATATTATATCAAGTAAGTGGGTGTAAGATGGAACTTTAGCTTTTATATCATATAAACAGTGATATTAGCAGTATTTTTAGTAACTAAAAAAGTGTATCAAATTCGGAGAATTTATATTATAGATAAAGCCTCATTTTTGTTAACTATAACTGAAATGAGGTTTCATATTTGCGGAAAAATTATTTTATAAAACGTATTGGCTAACAGAGGATCTAGGATTGTATTACAAGATTGAGAGAATAATTGGGATCAACTTTATGGAAATTCAAAGGATGTTGAAGAATCAATAACATTTGTAAAAGAATTCATTAAAGCTCATAAAGATTCACATATAAAGTTTGTTGGCACTCAAAAGGTGGAGCAGAAGCACTAATAAATGCAGTAGCTACGGGTAAAGATGCAATAGTATTTAATCCAGCAGCACCTAACTTTGAAGATATTGGATTAAATCCGTCAAACTATCATGGTAAAGCAGTATCATTTGTTGTAACAGGTGAAATATTAAATGATATTCAAGGAGATAAAGCATTACGAAAAGTTGGAAATGTGTGTTATTTATCTCAACAATATCAAGAGTTAGATTATAACAACAATTATGAAGAAGCCCAAACTTCGATAGCTACTTATAATACTGTAGTTGAAATAGAAAATCATATGATGGAAGCTGTAAAAAAAGCACTAAAAGAGAATACTATTAAAATTAAAGGGCGACTATGATGTAATATAGGCAAATGTATCATCTTGATTTGTAACAAGCTTTGAGATAAGCTAGGTTAAAAAATAGTATATTAGTATGTTTGCTATTATTTAATTTTAGATATATAAGTAATTATTTTAAATTATAAAGGGGAAGAATTATATGCATAAAAAATTTAGATTAGTTATGTCTATTTTTTTGTTTTTAATATGTTCAGCTTTTCTGATAAACGTAGGAGGAACATATATAAAAAATAGAATATGGGATTATCTTTCAAGTAAAGTTGATAATAGTGAATATCTGATGAAAAACATGAATATTTATAGAGATACTCCAGCATGGGAATTAGCTTTGGCTGTGGAAGATGAGAGGACAAGTACTATAGAAAGAATAGCTAAGAGAAGTCCGGAACTATTAAATTATCAAGATTCAAAGTATGGAGAAACTTTATTATTGTGGGCAGTAGGGATGGAAAAGTATAATTCGGCAGAAACATTATTAAAATGTGGAGCAGATGCTAATATAGCAACGATAGATGAAGGTGAAACGCCTCTTCTTTTAGCAGCTGACTATTCTTGGATAGATACTAAATACAAAAAAGATCCTAAATATGTAAAGTTATTATTAAGTTATGGAGCAGATCCTAATAAACGCTATATCGGGAAAAAACGTGATTCTACAGAATATGGTACAACTCCTTTGATAAAGTCTATTGGATGTGGTATTGAGAAAACAAAAGCTTTAGTTGAAGGTGGAGCTGATATTAATTTGAAAACCAAAAGTGGGAATACAGCTGCAGCTGAAGCATTGAGACATGTGGGATCGACTTCTATGTTTAGAGAAATGGAATATGCATATTATTTAATTGTAGATAAAAAAGCCAAAGTAAACGAATTTTATTATAGCCCGGAATATGTTTTAATACCAGGTGATGACCCTAATATAAAATTTTATCCAGTTGATTTACTGAGGGATTGGACTCCAGAATTGAATTCAGAAGGATATAAAATGAAGATGGAGATTGTAGATGAATTTGCTAGACAAGGGGTGAATTATTGGAATACTACGATACCTAAAGATGTTATTTCTCAAATTAAAGAAATTTATCCACATGATTGGGAAGAATATTTAAAGAAATATTAGTAGTTACTCTTGATATTGCCGAAGGGGAAGCAATTCAAGAAAAGTTATATGAAAAATGGGGAATAGAAGATGAATAAGGAGAGGTTATGAAAAAATATAGGTATATACAAATGTATTATTTGTTATATGTTATTGTAATAATATTTGCATTGGGAACAATTATTATTTTTAAAAACTTGTTTGTAATAATTTTAGATTCTGTGTGCATAGGTATATCTTTGATTGATATTATTAATAAATCTATGTCAAGTATTTATATTGATAATACTACAATAATACAGAGTGGTATTCATAGAAAAAAAATAATGTATTTCAGCGAAATTGAAAGAATTATTAAGTTACCAACTAGTAAAGGGAAAAAAATTTTTTATAATTGCATTACTATTACCAATTTGTTTTTTTGATTACAACAAGAATAAAGTTAGCAAAAAGACTCTTATTGTTTTTAATATCATAATAGCAATGTTTATTCTATTTTTATATGCGATTTGTTTTCCTTCGAGCAAATATTTTTATTTTAAATCGCCATATGAAAATAATAAAAGAGTGTTGATTGTAAATGAAACATATTTTCTAGGAAGTGGAACAGGCTACTTCTATGAACGTAAAAATATAATTTTTATAAAATGTATGAATCAATCTATTAACTATGACAGTACTCCTTTTTCAAATAGGGAAGTAAAAGTAAAATGGTTAGATGAAAAAAATGTACAAATAGACTATATCAATAACTCAGTAGGCCATCATGAAACGGAATTAATAAAATTTGATGAATAGAGAATGAGTGGTTATAATGATGAAAATTTATAAATTGGATGAAATGAAAATTAGCATAATGAATAAAATTGAAATTGAGAGATTCATATTAATAAGTATAATAGGATTAATGGATTCCTTAAGTGTTGATGCAATATCAATAGAAGAGTGTGAAATGTATCTTTTTTCTCCATATTCTGTAGAGAAATTAAATACTTTAAATTTGGATGAACAAATAGTAGAATTGGTTGAGAATGGTTATGAATTAGAAGATGTTGAATCTCTTATTCCAGAAGAATTGTATAAATCAATAGATAAAATTAGATTAAAAGCGATTGAGTTACTAAAAAATTTACCTAGAGAGGGAGTAGATATTAAAAAGTGGCTTGATTAATAATAAAATTAGGTTAATCGATAACATAATTTGGGAATGATTATAATGGGTATAGATTGAAGAAATCTATACCTAGTTATTTTTCTATAGAGTAGAAAAATGTTTAAAAGATTATTAGGAAAGTTTGAAGAAGTCAGCAATTAGGATATAATAAAAATAGGTATAAAACAAAATAAATAAATAAATAAATAAATAAAAAGTTCAAATCATACTTGTCAAAGGAATCAGATCAATGATTGAATTAGGAACATGAAAAGAAATAACAGATCCAAGATTGAATGATCCGAATTGCAGCATGGCTACTCTGTCAAGAAGTGTATATTTTGGGGAGGGTGAATTGATTGAAAAAAATAATACAAATAGGAATCTCTGATTTTAAAGAGTTAATAGAAGGAAATAATTATTTCGTAGATAAAAGTTTACTAATAAAAGAATTTTTAGAGAATGGAGCAAAGATTACTCTTACTCCTAGACCAAGAAGGTTTGGTAAAACTTTGAATTTAAGTATGATTAAATACTTCTTTGATATAAGAAGTAAAGAAGAAACAAAGGATTTGTTTAACGGATTAAAAATAGAAAATGAAAAAGAAATAATGAAGCGTCAATGGCAATATCCAGTTGTGTTTATTAGCTTTAAAGGAATTAAATACAATAATTTTGAACATGCAATAATGGCAATGGGAATGCTCATGTCAGATGTTTATAAAGAATATAGATATTTGATGGAAAGTAACATTTTCAAAGAGGATGAAAAAAGAGATTTTGATAAAATTATTAATAGAGAGGCTGATTTAGTGTTATTAACAGCTTCAATAAAAAATCTTACTTATTATGCAAAGTAAGGAATAAATAAGTTTTAATAATAAATTAGATTATGTATTTAAAGTCATAGAGTTTGTACTCTATGGCTTTTATATGTGTACCTAAATTATAAAATAAGATATTTCTTTATTTTTTCAGAAGAGTATGAAAATCGAGATAAATTATAGGTGTAATCAAATTTGAATTTTATATCGGTGTAATATTTCCAACTTTGGTAATAAAAATAAAAAATTCTTATTAGAATTATAATAAGGAATAATTGAGAGGAAATCTTTTATGAAAAAAGATCTGAAGTTTAATGTGTTTTATGGCACAGAAGATTTCACAAAGTTATTTGATAACTTAATAGAAGATAAAATAAAAAATGTAACAGAAAATATTAAGAATGCACGCTATAATAAAAGTGATAAAGACTATTCATCCGCACAAAAAGAGATGGATGAAAATGAATAAAGTATGGAATATAGGAATTTATGCTAGGGTAAGCACAGAAAAGGTTGAACAGAGTGAATCAGTTGCTTCACAAGTTGGAAATTTAAAAGAATGGATTATTCAGGCTGCCAAAAAAGATAAATATAGTGTTTATAATTTAATTAAAACATATGAGGATAATGGAATATCTGGTTCTACTATTGATAGGGATGCTTTTAAAAGAATGGCAGAAGATATAGAGAATAAAAAAATTAATATGGTTTTGACAAGAGACCTATCTAGATTTTCAAGGAACTACTTAGAGGCTGGAGAATACATTGAAAAATATTTTAAACTTAATAATGTTAGATTTGTTGCGGTTTTAGATAATGTAGATAATTCACTGGTAGAAGATGATGATATAATTCCATTTAAAAATTTAATTAATGAAATGTACATTAAGGATTCTAGTAGAAAAATAAAAAGTGCGTTAAGAGAAAGAATGCAAAGAGGATCATCTATTGCAGCTAAACCACCATATGGTTATAAGTATGAAAAAATATATAATGGAGAGCAAAAGACAAATGTCTTAGTTCCAGAAGGTGGAGAAACTACAGAAACAATTAAAGAAATTTTTTCTCTATATTTAAAAGGCTGGGGAGCAGGAAAAATAGCAACATATTTAAATCAAAAAGGTATAGCAACTCCTTCTTCAAAAACAGAAAATTATGCTCGCTCTAAGTTTGGACTTTGGACAAACAATACAATATTTTCGATATTACAAAATCATAAATATGGCGGTTTTTTAGTACAGCAAAAATATAGAAAAGTTAGTTATAAAATGAAAGAAGTTAAGAAAACATCACAAGAAGATTGGGTTTGGTCTGGGGAATTTGAAGGAATAATAGATAAGGAAACTTTTAATCGGGTTCAGGAAATGCTTAAAAAAAGATCAAATGGATACAGGTATAAGGGAGCTGTTATACATCCGTTCAGTTCAGTATTAAGATGCGGAACCTGTGGAGGAAGTTTATCCTATAGAAAAAAATTTGAAGGATATAAGTGTACATTATCTCAAAGTGGTGCAAAAAGATGTACTTGTCATAGCATAAAGGAAAAAGATTTGATTTCACAAATACAAAGCAATATAAGAACAATGATAGATAAAAGCATTAATAAAGAAAAGTATTACAATAAAGTAGAAAATATAAAAATTGAGCAAGATAATGCAAAAGAAATAAGAGAAATAGAAAGTGAATTAGAGAAATTAGATGTGAAATTTGCGAAGCTGTATGAAGATAAGTTAAATGATCTGATTTCAGAGAGAAATTTTACTAATTTCATTAAGGTCATACAAGAAAAACAAGAAAAGTTAATTAAGAGGAAAGAAGAACTAGAAAATATTATGGACAAGTCACAAGGCAATACTGATATTACAAGCATATATAGGGAAGAACTTAATAAACTTTTCAATTTAGAAGAAATAGAAAGAAGTTTTGTGGAAACAATTATAGATAAGATAGTAGTCAATGAAGATTCTGAGACAAAAGAAAAGAGTATTGATATCTATTATAAATTCAATAAAAATTAAAATTTCCAATATTGTTTAATATCAGAACAGAAATTATTATACCCATTTATTTTCAAATGGGTATAATAATAATATAGAATAATTTCGAAACTCAAGTTTTAAAATTAAGAGATGGCGGTAAGTGGAAAATGTAATTGGCAAAAAAGAAATTGAATGGATTTTAGAATAAAAAGACCAATAACGTCAGTGTGGCAACTGCTACATGCATAGGGTTATCAGCGGTGAAATTATTAAAACAAGATGCTAATGCAGTTATGGTTGTATTACCATCAGATCACTACATTCAAGGTGAGAAGAATTATATAGATACCATATCTCAAGGAATTGATACGGCTAATAAAAGAAGATGTATTGTTACCCTTGGAATTGAACCAAGTAGACCTGAAACGGGGTATGGGTATATAGAAATGGGAGAACGAACTACTGGGAATATACCAACGTATAAAATTGCTAGATTTACTGAAAAGCCAAATTTAGAAGTAGCTAAAGATTTTATATTAAAAGGAACGTATTTATGGAATTCTGGAATGTTTATATTTAGAGCAGATGTTATTTTACGAGAAATAGAGAAGTATCTGCCTAAGTTGCATAGATCGTTAATGGAAATATATAAAAGCCTTGGTGAAGAAAATGAAGAGTCAGTGATAAAAGAACAATATGAAATGATCGATGGAATCTCAATAGATTTTGGAGTAATGCAAAGAACAAGAAAGGCATATGTTATTAAATGTGACTTTAGTTGGGATGATATGGGCAGTTTTGGAGCTCTAAGCAGATTGTTAAACACTTATAGAAATAACAATATATCGAAAAATGTTTATGTAGATGACTGTGAAAATTGCTCGATATTTGGGAATAAGAATTTAATAATTGGATTTGGAATAAAGGATTTAGTTGTTGTTGATGCTGGAGATGTAATACTTGTCATGGATAAGAACAAAGATCAGGAAATAAAGCATTTAATTAATAAACTTAATGAAAATCAGGAATATAGTAAATTTCTATAATTAATAAGCTGTTTCGAGAATATTAGGATGAGTTCGGAACGGCTTTATTAGTTTTGGTGCTTAGCTATTATTGGGTGATGATACATATAATACTTGGACAAATTATTATATAAGCTATTGAAAATTTATACTCAGAGTATTATTATAAATGTACACGATAAATTTAAATTAAATTTTAAATTATTTAAAATGGTAAACGGTTAATATGTAAAGGGAATTTAACAGATATGTAGAGGATGTGATCAAGCTTTGATGATTAATACTCACAAAATCATGGCTGAGAATATTATAAAGCGTGCAAATACGAAGAGTATTTATTTACTCAATGATAAAAGGTTTATTTGGGGGAACATCAAACCAGATTGTGCGCCTAAATATAAATTCAAGAAGCATTATTTTGATGAAAGTATAGAAATGATAATTGATAAAATTATATATTTATCTTCACTAACGTTAGAAGATGTGTATTTTGATTTAACTGTTGGTAAATTTAGTGAAGAACTTGGAGTAATATGTCACTTTCTATGTGACTTTTTCTGTGCGCCTCATTATTATAGATGGGAATTTAAGAATACTAAGGCAGTTAAAAAGCATATGGCCTATGAAAATAGATTAGCAAAGATAGCTAAAGAATTTAAGCCCTTAGGCATAATTAATACAAATGTAAAGTCAAGTAATATAGAGGAATTTATATTAGAATTGCAAAAGCAATATAATGGCGCAGTAGAATTTAAGAATGATCTAACGTTTTCGTATTATGTTTGTGATAGTGTATTAAATATGATTTTAAATAATGTATTTTTAAATGATAAGAAAGTTAGTAAAGCAATTTAGCTTATAAAATATCTTAAAATAGAATAAAACTATTTTAGGATATTTTCATTTGAAGAAAAAATATGAAAAATAATTGTATTATCCTTGACATAAAATTATATAAGTATGGTAGAATAATAAATTATGATGGTAAATAGAATTAAGCACCAAAAATGAACTGCTTTGTTAAAGAATACTAATTGTCATTAATATTTAGATGGACAATAGGGATTTAAAGCGAGTTATAAAAATAATTAATTGTTAAGATAGGAGATAAGCATGGACAAGAGTAGAAATATATCTATGGCGGTTATTAAAAGATTACCAAAATATTATAGATATCTTGAAGAATTGATGAAAAATGATGTTGATAGAATTTCTTCAAAGGAATTAGGCGAAAAAATAGGATTTACTGCATCACAAATTCGTCAAGATTTAAATTGCTTTGGAGATTTCGGACAACAAGGGTATGGATATAATGTTAAGGAATTGTATAATCAAATTAGCTCTATTTTAGGGTTAGATAGGGGATACCAGGCAGCTTTAGTTGGAGCAGGAAACATCGGACAAGCGGTATCTAATTATTCTAGATTTGAAAATTTAGGATTTAAAATAACATCTATATTTGATGCAAATCCAAAGTTAATAGGAATGAGAATTAGAGATGTAGAAATAAAGGACATAGATGATATGTCAACTGTTTTGCAAGAAAGAAAAATTGATATAGGAATAATTTGTGTTCCAAGAAAAAATGCTCAAGTAGTTGCAGATGAATTGATAAAAGGCGGAGTAAGAGCTATTTGGAATTTTGCACCTGTAGATTTAGTTGTTCCAGATCATGTAAAGGTGGAGAATGTTCATTTAAGTGAAAGTTTACTGACTTTAATTTATTTATTAAATGAAAGTGATAATTAAAAAATAGATGAAAGAAAATAATAGACTTGATAATAGTCTATTATTTTCTTTTTTTTATATTTATATTTAATGAGGCCTAACATTCTAAAGGTAATATATGTGCTGGAATATTATTGTAAAAGGCTTTTAAGTTAGGCATATTTAACTAAATCTTATATTAAAATATAAGATTTTATTGCAAATAACTTGTGTACGTATTATAATTTTAAATATGGTTTGATATTTTTTAAACATACTTGTTATAATATTAACAAATGTGTTTGAATTATAATAAAAAGTTATTCAAATAAAATTAATATGCAAGTTTGAAGGAGGATTTTAACATGGAATTAAAGAATGTGATTCTTGAAAAAGAAGGACATTTAGCTATTGTTACAATTAATAGACCAAAAGCACTAAATGCATTGAACTCTGAAACATTAAAGGATATTGATGCAGTTTTAGATGATTTAGAAAATGATACTAATGTATATGCCGTTATAGTAACTGGTGCAGGAGAAAAATCTTTTGTTGCTGGAGCAGATATTTCAGAAATGAAAGATCTTAACGAAGAACAAGGTAAAGAATTTGGAATTTTAGGAAACAAAGTTTTCAGAAGATTAGAAAAATTGGATAAGCCAGTTATTGCAGCAGTATCAGGATTTGCTCTTGGTGGCGGATGCGAACTTGCTATGTCATGTGATATTAGAATAGCTTCAGTGAAAGCTAAATTTGGTCAACCAGAAGCTGGTCTTGGAATAACTCCAGGATTTGGTGGAACTCAAAGATTAGCTAGAATTGTAGGGCCTGGAAAGGCTAAAGAATTAATATATACTTGTGACTTAATAAATGCTGAAGAAGCATATAGAATAGGTTTAGTAAACAAAATAGTTCCATTAGAAAGTTTAATGGATGAAGCTAAAGCTATGGCTAATAAAATTGCAGCTAATGCTCCAAAGGCAGTTGCTTACTGTAAAGATGCAATTGACAGAGGAATGCAAGTAGATATAGATGCAGCTATATTAATAGAAGCAGAAGACTTTGGAAAGTGTTTTGCAACAGAGGATCAAACTGAAGGAATGACTGCATTTTTAGAAAGAAGAGCAGAAAAGAATTTCCAAAATAAATAATATTATTAATTGTAAATAATATTATAGAATTTTGCTAAAAATCTATTTGAGATTTATATATAGTTTGTTATAAAGTAGGTTTAAATAACAAGGAGGGTAATTTAATGAATTTTAAGTTAACTAGAGAACAAGAATTAGTGCAACAAATGGTTAGAGAATTCGCAGTAAATGAAGTTAAACCAATAGCTGCTGAAATCGATGAGACAGAAAGATTCCCTATGGAAAATGTTGAAATAATGGCTAAGTTAGGAATGATGGGTATCCCATTTTCTAAAGAATTTGGTGGAGCAGGCGGAGATGTACTTTCATATATAATCGCTGTAGAAGAATTATCAAAAGTTTGTGGTACTACTGGAGTTATACTTTCAGCTCATACATCACTATGTGCATCAGTAATTAACGAAAATGGTACTAAAGAACAAAGAGAAAAATATTTACCTGATCTTTGTAGTGGTAAGAAAATTGGTGCTTTCGGATTAACTGAACCAGGTGCTGGTACAGATGCTGCAGGACAACAAACAACTGCTGTATTAGAAGGTGACCATTATGTATTAAATGGTTCAAAAATATTCATAACAAATGGTGGAGTTGCTGAAACTTTCATAATCTTTGCTATGACAGATAAATCAAAGGGAACTAAAGGAATTTCTGCATTTATAGTAGAAAAATCATTCCCTGGATTCTCAATAGGAAAATTAGAAAATAAGATGGGTATCAGAGCATCTTCAACTACTGAATTAGTTATGGAAAACTGTATAGTTCCAAAAGAAAACCTATTAAGTCAAGAAGGTAAGGGATTTGGAATAGCAATGAAGACTCTTGATGGAGGAAGAATTGGTATAGCTGCTCAAGCTTTAGGTATTGCAGAAGGAGCTTTTGAAGAAGCTGTTAACTACATGAAAGAAAGAAAGCAATTTGGTAAACCATTATCTGCATTCCAAGGATTACAATGGTATATTGCAGAAATGGATGTTAAAATCCAAGCTGCTAAATACTTAGTATACTTAGCAGCAACAAAGAAACAAGCAGGTCAACCTTACTCTTTAGAGGCTGCAAGAGCTAAATTATTTGCTGCAGATGTTGCAATGGAAGTTACAACTAAAGCAGTTCAAATCTTTGGTGGATATGGATACACTAAGGAATATCCAGTAGAAAGAATGATGAGAGATGCTAAGATAACTGAAATCTATGAAGGAACTTCAGAAGTTCAAAAGATGGTTATCGCAGGAAGCATTTTAAGATAGGAGGACTTTTATAATGAATATAGTAGTTTGTGTAAAACAAGTTCCAGATACTACAGCAGTAAAAATAGATCCTAAAACTGGTACATTAATAAGAGATGGTGTTCCATCAATAATGAACCCAGAGGATAAACATGCTTTAGAAGGTGCGTTACAATTAAAAGAACAAGTTGGAGGAAAAGTTACTGTAGTTAGTATGGGACTTCCAATGGCTAAAGCAGTTTTAAGAGAAGCATTATGTATGGGAGCTGATGAAGCTATCCTATTAACAGATAGAGCTATGGGAGGAGCTGATACTTTAGCTACTTCAAAAGCAATAGCAGGTGTAATAGCAAAATTAGATTATGATTTGGTATTTGCTGGAAGACAAGCAATTGATGGAGATACTGCACAAGTTGGTCCAGAAATAGCTGAACATTTAAATATTCCTCAAGTAACTTATGTTCAAGATGTTAAAGTTGAAGGAAAATCACTAATTGTAAACAGAGCATTAGAAGACGGACATCAAGTAATTGAAGTTAAAACTCCATGTTTATTAACTGCAATCGAAGAATTAAATGAAACAAGATATATGCATGTTGCAAAAATCTTCGAAACTTCTGATGATGAAATCAAAGTTATGAGTGCAGCTGATATAGATGTAGATGTAGCTGAATTAGGACTTAAAGGTTCACCTACAAAGGTTAAGAAGTCAATGACTAAAGAAGTTAAGGGCGCAGGAGAAATCGTAAGAGAAGCACCTAAAAATGCAGCATACTATGTTGTAGGAAAATTAAAAGAAAAACACTACATCTAAGATAATAGGAGGGTAATTTATTATGAATATAGCAGATTACAAAGGCGTTTGGGTCTTTGCTGAACAAAGAGAAGGCCAATTACAAAAAGTATCTTTAGAACTACTTGGTGAAGGTAGAAGAATTGCTGATGAATTAGGAGTAAAGTTAACAGCTTTATTACTTGGAAATAATATAGAGACACTCGCTAAAACTTTAGCAGAACATGGTGCAGATGAAGTTTTAGTTGCTGATGATAAAAACTTAGAACATTATACAACTGAAGGTTACACTAAAGTTATTTGTGACTTAGCAACTGAAAGAAAACCTGGAATCTTATTTGTAGGAGCTACTTTTATTGGAAGAGATTTAGGACCAAGAATAGCTGCTAGATTATCTACTGGATTAACTGCTGACTGTACATCATTAGATGTAGATGTTACAAATGGAGATCTTTTAGCAACAAGACCAGCCTTTGGTGGTAACTTAATGGCTACAATTGCATGCCCAGACCATAGACCACAAATGGCTACAGTAAGACCAGGAGTATTTGCCAAAATTACTACTGATCCATCTAAATGTAATATTGAAAAAGTTACTGTTAAATTAGCTGATTCAGATATTAGAACAAAAGTATTAGAAACAATTAAATCAAAGAAAGATATCGTTGATATAGCTGAAGCTGATTTTATAGTTGCTGGAGGTAGAGGAGTTGGAAATAAAGAAAACTTTACACTACTTAAAGAACTAGCAGATGCTTTAGGTGGAACTGTTGCTGGATCAAGAGCAGCTGTTGAAAAAGGATGGATTGATGGAGCATACCAAGTTGGTCAAACTGGTAAAACTGTTAAACCTCAAATATATATAGCTTGTGGTATATCAGGAGCTATCCAACACGTTGCTGGTATGCAAGATTCAGATCTTATAATTGCTGTTAATAAGGATGACTCAGCTCCAATAATGAAGATTGCTGATTATGCAATAGTTGGAGATCTTACAAAGGTAGTTCCAGAATTAATCGCACAAGTTAAAGAAATTAAGAGTGCTGAATAATTAATTAAATTAATGAAAAATATAATCCTTAGTTAAAATAGTGGTATTTTAACTAAGGATATCTATAATTATGAATTTTGAGGAGGAAAAGTCAATGAAAAAGATTTTTGTACTTGGAGCAGGAACTATGGGTGCTGGTATCGTTCAAGCATTCGCTCAAAACGGTTGTGAAGTAATCGTAAGAGATATAAAGGATGAATTTGTTGATAGAGGAATAGCTGGAATATCTAAAGGTTTAGAAAAACTAGTAGCAAAGGGAAAAATGACTGAAGAAGATAGAGAAGCTATACTTTCAAGAATTTCAGGAACAACTGATATGAATTTAGCTGCTGACTGCGATTTAGTAGTTGAAGCTGCAATCGAAAACATGAAAATTAAGAAAGAAATCTTTGCAGAATTAGATGGTATTTGTAAACCAGAAACAATTTTAGCTTCAAATACTTCATCTTTATCAATTACTGAAGTTGCTTCAGCTACAAAGAGAGCAGATAAAGTTATCGGAATGCATTTCTTCAACCCAGCTCCAATAATGAAGTTAGTTGAAGTTATCAGAGGAGCTGCAACTTCTCAAGAAACTTTTGATACAGTTAAAGAATTATCAGAAGCAATCGGAAAAACTCCAGTAGAAGTTGCTGAAGCACCAGGATTTGTTGTAAACAGAATTTTAATTCCAATGATAAATGAAGCTACTTTCATTTTACAAGAAGGTGTAGCATCTGCTGAAGATATAGATGCAGCTATGAAGCTTGGAGCTAATCACCCAATGGGACCTTTAGCATTAGGGGATCTTGTTGGTTTAGACGTATGTTTAGCTATCATGGATGTTTTATATAATGAAACAGGAGATAGCAAATACAGAGCTAGTAGTTTATTAAGAAAATATGTTAGAGCTGGATGGCTTGGAAGAAAGTCAGGAAAAGGATTCTACGATTATTCTAAATAGTAATATAAAAAATCTCAAGAGAAACTATTCTTTTGAGATTTTTTTTCAAATGTAAAGGATTTTTAGACTTTTTATAGAAATATATCTAATATAGGAAAAATTCTGAAAATTCCTATACTTATACAGATATTTTGAGGAGGGTTATTAAAATTATGATGAGATTTACATTACCAAGAGACATTTATTATGGAAAAGGATCACTAGAGCAGTTAAAGACTTTAAAAGGTAAAAAAGCAGTACTAGTACTTGGTGGGGGATCAATGAAGAAATTCGGTTTCGTTGATAAAGCCTTAGAATATTTAAAAGAAGCTGGTATAGAAGTTAAATTAATTGAGGGTGTAGAACCAGACCCATCAGTTGAGACAGTATTTAAAGGTGCTGAAACAATGAGAGAGTTTGGCCCTGATTGGATTATTTCAATGGGTGGAGGATCACCAATAGATGCTGCAAAAGCTATGTGGATATTCTATGAATACCCAGACTTTACTTTTGAAAAAGCAGTGGTTCCTTTTGGATTACCAGAGCTTAGACAAAAAGCAAAATTCATTGCAATTCCATCAACAAGTGGTACAGCTACAGAAGTAACAGCATTTTCTGTAATTACAGATTATAAGACAGAAATAAAGTATCCTTTAGCTGATTTTAATATAACTCCAGATATAGCTATAGTTGACTCAGAACTAGCAGAAACAATGCCTGCTACATTAACAGCTCATACAGGTATGGATGCATTAACTCACGCTATTGAAGCTTATGTAGCAACATTACATTCACCATTTACAGATCCATTAGCATTACAAGCAATTGAAATGATTCGTGATTTCTTACTTAAATCTTATGAGGGAGATAAAGATGCTAGAGAACAAATGCATTATTCACAATGCCTAGCAGGTATGGCATTCTCTAATGCATTACTTGGAATAACTCATAGTATGGCTCATAAGACAGGAGCAGTATTCCATATACCTCATGGATGTGCAAATGCTATTTATCTACCATACGTAATTGATTTCAATAAAAAGACTGCATTAGATAGATATGCTTATATAGCTAAGAGACTTGGATTAAGTGGTACAACTGACGATGAATTAGTAGATTCATTAACAAACTTAATTAAAGAGTTCAATAAGAAGATGTCAATTCCACTTACATTAAAAGAATATGGTATTGATGAAGAAGTATTTAAAGCAAAAGTTGATATGATTTCTGAGAGAGCTATTGCAGATGCTTGTACTGGATCAAATCCAAGACAATTAAATAAAGATGAAATGAAGAAGATATTTGAATGCATATATTATGGAAATAAGGTTGATTTTTAATATCTAAGCTATAAAAGGTTTCGGGACAATGTTCTGAAGCCTTTTTAATTTGAAGTTTTAATAAATTTTCTGAATTGGAGGATTATATTGGAATTAAGTGATATAATATATTAATAAATAATCATTTTTGACAAGGTGGGGAATTAATGTTAAAAGAGATGGTCAAAAAATATAGAGAAGAGAAATATGATTTAAATTGTGCAGAAAGTATTATATATGCAGCTAATGAAGAATATGATTTGAATCTTTCGAATGAAACTTTGAAAGTTATGTCTGGATTTGGAGGAGGAATGGGAATTGGTCATATTTGTGGAGTTATAACTGCCTCAGTAGGTGTGATTGGAGTGATGTTCACTGAAATAAGCGGACATAAAAGTCCAAGAGTAAAAGAAATGACACAAGAATTTATAAATAATTTGCAAGATAAATTGGGATATATTAAATGTGATGATTTAAAAAAGGAATATACTAACGTAAAAAAATGCACACTAATGATAGAAACAGGTGCAGAAATTTTAGAAGAAATTATTCTCAAAGAAAAGCAGAATAAAATATTATAGATTTTCAAGGGAGAAAGATATAAATGGATTATAAGTCAGTAAAATTTCATGATAATTATATAGTGATAGAGGAGGTTAAAAATTTTAAATTAAAGCATATATTTGAATGTGGTCAAATTTTTAGATTTGAGGAAATTGCAGAAGGTCACTATATTGTAATTGCATTTGGAAAATTGATTGAAGTTAAAGAGGAAGGTGCAAATATAATAATATATAATGCAACAGAAGAGGAAGTTAATGAAATTTGGATTAAATATTTTGATTTAGATAGGGACTACTCAGAGATAAAGCAAGAACTTTCAAAAGATCCGTTACTTAAACAAAGTATAGAATTTGGATATGGAGTGAGAGTTTTAAATCAAGATCCTTTTGAAATGTTAATCAGCTTCATAATTTCTGCAAGAAATAATATACCTTCAATAAAAAAGACTGTGAATAAAATATCAAACAAATGGGGAAAAGAAATTATATATAAAGAAAAAACATATTACGCATTTCCAAGCATAAATGAAATTAAAGATGCTACATTGGAGGAAATACAAGAAACAGGAGCATCGTTTAGAAGTAAATACATATTAGATACGATTAAAAATGTTTATGCATCTGACAAGGTGATGGATGACTCGAATTTAGATAAAAAAAATAGTTATCTAAAATATAACTTAGATTATATTAAAAATTTGAAGGATGATGAGTGTCATGAGGCTCTTCAAGAATTCAAAGGAGTAGGAGCTAAAGTGGCTGATTGTATTATGCTATTTTCTATGGGTAAAACTTCGGCATTTCCAGTGGATGTCTGGGTTAAGCGTGCAATGATTCATTTTTATGGTGCAGAAAATTCTTCATTAAACAAAATTAGAATATTTGGAAGAAATGAGTTTGGTAAGCTTTCTGGATTTGCACAACAATATTTATTTTATTATGCAAGAGAAAACAAAATTGAGGTTTAAGATTAATATTTCCCAAGGTGTGATATTTTAGTTTATTAGTAAATAAATATAAATAGAGAATAAGTCAACTAAACTAGAGATATTCTGTTATGAATAAGGAAAATCCTTATATACAAAATTAATATTAAATCAATAAGTGAATTGATTTAATATTCTGCAGAATTTAAAGTGTGTTGACTTATTATTTTTTATATATTAATATAGGCAAAAAATTACTGTTAGAGCGGAAAAATCAGAAAATTTAAACTTATATGATACTTGTTATATTTTTAACAAGTATGTGTTATAATTATGCCGTGCTATTAAATATAAGATTAAAATTACTTTTGGGAGAGTGTATATTAATGTTTCAATTTGAAAATCGACTTTTAAAGCTAAAGCATGAAGTTCTTACTAGAGTTGTAGTGTTAGCAAAAGAAAACAAACTTTGTAAAGAGGAGTTAGAAAAAATTCCTTTTGAAATGATTGTAGGAGATGAACCTAATTATCGAGAAACTGTTGATAGAGAAAGAAATATAGTACTGGAAAGAGCAAAGCTTGCTGCAGGTTATATGCCAAATGGCAAAAATGGACAAGAACTAGTTGAGATAGATGAAGAAAAACAGATATTGTATGTTATAAAGGAAGCATGTGACAGATGCCCAACAAATAAGTTCCAAGTTACTGATTCTTGCAGAAATTGTGTTGCACACAAGTGTCAAAGTGTATGTAATTTTGGGGCAATTTCATATGTTAATGGAAAAGCATATATTGATCCAGATAAATGTAAAGAATGTGGAATGTGTAATAAGGTATGTCCTTATGATGCTATTGCAGAAGATATGAGACCTTGTAAAAAAGCATGTCCAACAGGAGCCTTAAGCTATAATGCTGACGATTTAAGAGCTGAGATTACTGAAAGTAAATGCGTAAATTGTGGTGCGTGTATGTCTGAATGTCCATTTGGTGCTATAGAAGATAAAAGTTCATTAGTTAGAGTTGTTAATAGATTAATGGAAAAAGAAAATATTTATGCTATAGTTGCACCAGCGATAACAGGTGAATTTGGCGCAAAGACAACATATGGACAAGTAAAAAATGCAATTAAAGCATTAGGGTTTACAGATATGGTAGAAGTAGCATGCGGTGCAGATGCAGTTACTGTACATGAAAGTACAGAATTTGTAGAGAGAATGGAAAAAGGGGATAGCTACATGACAAACTCATGTTGTCCAGGCTTTCTAAGTTATATTGAAAAAATGATGCCAGATCAAGCTGAAAGAATTTCAGGAACTGTTTCTCCTATGGTAGCTACGGGAAGATATATAAAAGCAAAGCATAAAGATGCTAAAGTTGTATTTATAGGACCTTGTACTGCTAAGAAAAGTGAAGTATTGATTGAATCAATAAAGGATGCTGTTGATTATGCATTAACTTTTGAAGAATTAATTGCTTTATTTGATGCATTTGAAATAGATCCTGAAAAATGTGAAGATATAGTAGTTGATCAAGCATCAATCTTTGGTAGAAATTTTGCTGTAGGTGGTGGTTTAACTGCAGCGATAGAAAACTTCATCCAAGAAAAAGGTGTGGAAATTGAATTCAAACCTGTTAAAGTTTCAGGTGGAGCAGAAATAAAGAAAACTATGACTATGGCTAAAGTAGGAAAATTACCAGGAAATTTCATTGAAGGAATGATGTGTGAAGGCGGATGTATAAATGGAGCTGCAAAAATAGCACCTGTTATGAAAGCAAAGGCACCTTTCACAAAAATAAATCAACAAACAACTATTAAAACTGTATTATCAAATAAGGCATTAGAAGAGTATCATAATATTGACTTAGAAAGATAGTTTGTTTTTGGAAAAATATATATTTCTTATTATAGCTTAAATGTAGATATAAACTCTACTCAGGAGTATTTTCTTGAGTAGAGTTTTTCATTATAAATAAAAAGTAAGAAAAATTGAGAAAGTTTAAGCAAATTAAATATATTTTGAGATAATAGGTAATATTCGCTTAAAAATCGGGTATAATATTAGAAGTAATGTTTGAATTATATGGATATAAAGGATATTATAAATATGTTAGCACTCGACAGTAACGAGTGCTAACAGAAAAAAGCAACAATAATAACATAATTATTTTAAGGAGGGTTTTTCATGAAAATTAAACCACTTGGTGAAAGAGTTGTAATCAAAAAATTAGAGGCAGAAGAAAAGACTAAAAGTGGAATAGTCTTAACTGGTACTGCAAAAGAAAGACCACAAGAAGCAGAAGTGGTTGCAGTGGGTCCTGGAGCTGTCGTAGACGGAAATAGAGTACCTATGGAAGTAAAAGTTGGAGATAAGGTTTTATACTCTAAATATGCAGGATCAGAAGTTAAAGTTGATGGTGAAGAATATACTATTTTAAAACAAGATGACATATTAGCAATAGTAGAATAATTGAGAGTGCATTGCTAAATAATTTTAATTTAAGAAGATAGAAAGATATAAATAACATACAAAAAAGGAGAGTGTTATATAAATGGCTAAGATGTTAAAATTCGGTGAAGAAGCAAGAAGATCTATGCAAATAGGTGTAGATAAATTAGCAGATACAGTTAAGGTTACTTTAGGACCTAAAGGTAGAAATGTTGTATTAGATAAGAAATTTGGAGCACCATTAATTACAAATGATGGTGTGTCAATTGCAAGAGAAATAGAACTAGAAGATCCATATGAAAATATGGGAGCTCAATTAGTTAAAGAAGTTGCGACAAAGACTAATGATGTAGCAGGAGATGGAACTACAACTGCAACTTTGTTAGCACAAGCAATAATCAGAGAAGGATTAAAAAATGTAACAGCTGGAGCTAATCCTATTTTAATCAGAACTGGTATTAAAATGGCTGTAGAAAAAGCTGTTGAAGAAATTAAAAAGATTTCTAAGCAAGTAGATGGAAAAGAAGATATCGCTAGAGTTGCTGCAATTTCAGCTGCTGATGAAGAAGTTGGTAAGTTAATTGCAGATGCTATGGAAAAAGTAGGAAATGAAGGCGTTATTACAATAGAAGAATCTAAATCAATGGGAACTGAATTAGATGTAGTTGAGGGAATGCAATTTGATAGAGGATATGTATCACCTTATATGGCTACAGATACTGAAAAAATGGAAGCAGTTTTAGAAAATCCATATATATTAATAACTGATAAGAAGATTTCAAATATTCAAGAAATCTTACCAGTGCTTGAACAAATCGTTCAATCAGGTAAAAAATTATTAATTATTGCTGAAGACATTGAAGGAGAAGCAATGGCTACATTAGTAGTTAATAAATTAAGAGGAACATTCACTTGTGTAGCTGTTAAAGCACCAGGCTTTGGAGATAGAAGAAAAGAAATGTTACAAGATATTGCAACATTAACTGGTGGAACTGTTATAGCTGAAGAGTTAGGAAGAGAATTAAAAGATGTTACTATTGATATGTTAGGTACAGCTGATAGTGTTAAGGTTAATAAAGAAAACACTGTTATAGTTAATGGTAAGGGTGATTCTAATGGAATAAAAGAAAGAATTAACCAAATCAAAGTTCAAATTGAAGAAACAACTTCAGAATTTGATAAAGAAAAATTACAAGAAAGATTAGCTAAGTTAGCAGGTGGAGTTGCAGTAATTAAAGTTGGTGCAGCAACTGAAACAGAACTTAAGGAAAAGAAACTTAGAATTGAAGATGCTTTAAATGCAACAAAAGCAGCAGTTGAAGAAGGAATAGTAGCTGGTGGTGGAACAGCTTATGTTAATGTAATTAATGAAGTAGCAAAATTAACTTCAGATGTTGCAGATACTCAAGTTGGAATAAGCATAATTGTAAAAGCATTAGAAGAACCAGTAAGACAAATAGCAGCTAATGCAGGAGTTGAAGGTTCAGTAATAATTGAAAAAGTTAAAAATAGCGAACCAGGTATAGGATATGATGCATTACATGATCAATATATCAATATGATTAAAGGTGGAATAGTAGACCCGACTAAGGTTACTAGATCTGCTCTTCAAAATGCAGCATCTGTAGCTTCAACATTCCTAACAACAGAAGCAGCAGTAGCTGATATCCCATCTAAAGAACCAGCAATGCCAGGTGCTCCAGGAATGGGAATGGACGGAATGTACTAAAATTAAAAATGACATATGTTAATGAAGTAATTAGAGGAGTAATTTTACTCCTCTTTTTGATGTGAGAAATATAATGGTTTTATTTATTATAATTGTATAAATTAATGAAGAAGTAGACATAATTTAAACTAAAACTGAGAAAAGGAGTTTTGGTTTAAGATGATAAAGCACGGTAGCAAGATTGAAATAAAACATGTATATTATAATGATAGAAAAAGAAAAGAAGGATTTACTTTAATAGAGATGATAGCTGTAATTGCTATGATAGGAATTTTGGCTGCAGCACTTTTACCCAAAATAGGTGGTTATATAAAACAGGCTAAAAAAACAAAAATACTAGATCAATGCAGAAAAGTTGTTATGGCAGTTGATTCCTATAATCTTACAAGTAATACACCTGTAGAACAAACTGCTACCATTGATGACGTTGAAAAGGTAGCTGGAGTTGAAACATATTTAGATGGAGTTTCGTTAAGTAATTTAGATACTGAAAAGACAAATATCAAGAAATGTTATGATATTGTGGCGGGAGAAGAATTTGATATAGATAATGAAGAAAAGTTAATAAATTAAGATATTATGCAATAAAAACGATTATATATAAATTATAATTTAGAAAAAATGCAATTTTAATTTCAAATTTGTTGACTTTAGAGTACACATACATTATAATAATTTTAATTCAAAAACATAAAATATTTAAAAGCTTATATATACCTTGAATATGGCAAGGAGTATCTACCGGAAACCGCAAATTTCTGACTATAAGTGATATTGGTATAGGATAAGACTAAGGTTTTATTGGCATATTAACATCACTTTTGAGGTTAATGTGCTTTTTTTATATATAAAAATAATATAAAAATGCAAGAAAAAAATCATTAATAATTTAAAATGAAATAAATAAATCAAAAACTGGGGAGGATTCATAATGGCAAAAATAATTAAGACAGCATATACTTTTGATGATGTATTATTAGTACCTAACAAATCTGAAATATTACCAAGGGAAGTAAGTACAAAGACAAAGTTAACTAAGACAATAGAGTTAAATATTCCTTTAATGAGTGCAGGAATGGACACAGTAACTGAATCAAAAATGGCGATTGCTATGGCAAGAGAAGGCGGAATCGGAATTATACATAAAAATATGACTATCGAACAACAAGCCAAAGAAGTAGATAGAGTTAAGAGACAAGAAAATGGTGTTATTACAGATCCTATATATTTATCACAAGATCACCTTATTCAAGATGCAGAAAATTTAATGGCTCAATATAGAATATCAGGAGTTCCTATAACTACTGAAGAAGGAAAATTAATCGGAATAATAACTAATAGAGATATAATTTTTGAAACAGATTTTCAAAGAAAAATTTCAGAAGTAATGACTAAAGAAAATTTAATAACTGCATCTGAAAGTACTACTGTAGAAGAAGCTAAAGAAATATTAAAAAAACATAAAGTTGAAAAATTACCTTTGGTTGATGAGAACGGAATCTTAAAGGGATTAATCACAATGAAAGATATCGAAAAGGTGAGGAAATTCCCAAATGCAGCTAAGGATAGTAAAGGTAGATTATTATGTGGGGCAGCAGTAGGGGTTACTGGAAACATGATGGAAAGAATTGATGCTTTGGTTAAAGCGCAAGTTGATGTTGTTACACTTGACACAGCTCACGGACATTCAAAGGGTGTTTTAGATGCAGTAACACAAATTAAGAAGGCTTACCCAGAACTTCAAGTAATAGCAGGAAATATTGCAACGGCTGAAGCTACAGAAGATTTAATAAAAGCTGGAGCTGATTGTGTTAAAGTTGGTATTGGACCAGGATCAATTTGTACTACAAGAGTTGTAGCAGGAGTTGGAGTTCCTCAATTAACAGCAGTTATGGATTGTGCGGAAGTTGGTAGAAAGTACGGAATTCCTGTAATTGCAGATGGTGGACTTAAATATTCAGGAGATATAGTTAAGGCATTAGCTGCTGGAGCTTCTGTAGCAATGATGGGGTCATTATTTGCAGGTTGTGATGAAGCACCAGGAGAAATGGAAATATATCAAGGAAGAAGTTACAAGGTTTATAGAGGAATGGGTTCTCTAGCGGCTATGGAATGCGGATCAAAGGATAGATATTTCCAAGAAGGAAATAAAAAGCTAGTTCCAGAAGGCGTTGAAGGAAGAGTAGCATATAAAGGTCTTGTTTCAGATACTATATTCCAATTATTGGGCGGAATTAAATCAGGATTAGGATATTTAGGATCGAAAAACTTTGATATTTTATATGAAACAGCTAATTTTGTAGTTCAAACAGCTTCAGGTCAAAGAGAAAGTCATCCACATGACATTAATATTACTAAAGAAGCACCAAATTATAGTGTAGGACAATAATAAAATGCACAGTTTACAATGAAGAATAAACCACTCATGTGAACTGTGCATTACTTAATTTTGTTAAGTATAAACCATTTATTATTATGTATATAAAATTCAATATAAAGATTGCTATAATTTATTGATAAAAACTATTAGATAGTTAATAATAGAAGGTATAAGATTAGTTTAGGAGGATAACATGGATAGAGAGTTAGTTTTAGTCGTTGATTTCGGCGGCCAATATAATCAATTAATAGCGAGAAGAGTAAGGGAATGCGGAGTATATTGTGAAGTTCATCCTTATAATTTAAGTATTAATGAGATAAAAGAAATGAATCCAAAGGGAATTATCTTTACAGGTGGGCCTAATAGCGTATATGGTGAAGATTCTCCTTTATGCGATAAAGCTATTTTTGAAATAGGAGTACCTATCCTTGGCATATGTTATGGATCTCAACTTATGTCTCATATGCTTGGAGGAAAAGTTGCAACAGCACCTGTAAGCGAGTATGGGAAAACAAAAGTTAATGTAAATGTAGAATCTAAGCTTTTTAATGGTGTATCACTTGAAACGATTTGCTGGATGAGTCATACTGATTACATAGAGAAGGAACCAGAAGGATTTAAAGTAACAGCACAAACTCCAGTGTGCCCAGTTGCGGCTATGGAATGTGAAGCTAAAAATTTATATGCAGTTCAATTCCATCCAGAAGTTATGCATACACAAGAAGGTACAAAGATGCTTTCAAACTTTGTATTTAATGTTTGTGGGTGCAGTGGAGATTGGAAAATGGATTCTTTTATTGAAAAGACAATTGAAGAAGTACGTGAAAAAGTCGGTAATGGGAAAGTACTATGTGCATTGTCTGGTGGAGTTGATTCATCTGTAGCTGCAGTATTACTTTCAAGAGCTGTTGGAAAGCAGTTGACATGTGTATTTGTCGATCATGGATTACTTCGTAAAAATGAAGGTGATGAAGTTGAAGCAGTATTTGGACCTAATGGTCAATATGATTTAAATTTCATACGTGTAAATGCACAAGAAAGATTTTATGAAAAGTTAGCTGGAGTAGAAGAGCCAGAGCAAAAGAGAAAAATCATTGGAGAAGAGTTTATAAGAGTATTTGAAGAGGAAGCTAAAAAAATAGGAGTAGTTGATTTTCTTGTACAAGGAACTATTTATCCAGATGTAATTGAAAGTGGACTTGGAAAGTCAGCAGTTATAAAATCACATCATAATGTTGGAGGACTTCCTGATTATGTTGATTTTAAAGAGATAATAGAACCACTTAGATTATTATTTAAAGATGAAGTACGTAAGGCAGGACTTGAACTTGGCATACCTGAAAAATTAGTATTCAGACAACCTTTCCCAGGACCTGGACTTGGAATACGTATCATTGGAGAAGTAACAGCTGAAAAAGTCAAAATAGTTCAAGAAGCAGATGCAATTTATCGTGAAGAAATTGCAAAAGCAGGTATTGATAAAGAAATTGGCCAGTATTTTGCAGCTCTTACTAACATGCGTTCAGTAGGTGTTATGGGAGATGAAAGAACATATGATTATGCAATTGCTCTTCGAGCTGTAACTACAAGTGATTTCATGACTGCAGAATCTGCAGATCTTCCATGGGAAGTACTTGGAAAGGTAACAACTAGAATTGTAAATGAAGTAAAAGGGGTAAATCGTGTAATGTATGATTGTACAGGAAAACCTCCAGCTACTATTGAATTTGAATAAAATATAAATATAATTTAAAATGAGAAAGCCTATTTTACAGTGTTTATTATGATTAATAACTTGTAAAATAGGCTTAATTGTATGCTACAAAAGATTATAATTATTATATAGAGGATGTAATTTTATAATAAAAGAAATAATTATTTTAATTATAATCCAATGATGATATAATAATGGTAGTTTTCCGTATAGATCGGTACGGTGGTTTCCACCACCTTGGGCTGTTAGAAATAATAGTCTAAGGGGGTGGTATTAGATTGTGATAGTTGGCGTGTTAATAGTATCAATATTAATATTATTAGTAATATTAATTAATAGAGCACTAAGAAGTAACTCAAAAAGTTGCGAGTTTAATCTCGAGGTTAACATAAAAGGTTTTAAAATAAATTTTAAGACAACAGAAAAGAACGCCCCATCCGATCAAGAGTAAGCGTTCATTTTCTAACCAATAAAATCTAATAGCCCTAAAACTAAAAAACGTTCTAGGATTAGCTTAATGTTGACGCATTAAGCTTTTCTTAATTATTATACTGATAACAATATAATAATATAACAATATATTTATATTATATCATATAAACTGAAAAATAAAACAAATGTATGATATTTGTTGAACATATATTATACATTAACTTATTTGGATAATTGTTTGATTATATACTACAAAGGTAAAGATAAATCAAATAAATTGATAATTAAGCTTTATAATTTTTTAAAGCTTCAACTATTCTATTAGATATAGCTTCGTATCCAGAACTATTTGGATGAAAATTATCTACTGTTAAATAATTTTGTAAATTATATTTAAATAGATCATAAGTTGGTATAAAAATAGCATTTGAGTCTAGCGATACAAGCTGTTGGCTTTGATAGTTCCAATCATTTAAAATACTAACTTTATCTGGTGTAAGATCCTTTCCGAAAGGATTATATAGCCCGATAAAAATTACCATGGATGATGGGTTGTTATCTCTTATTATTTTAAAGGTAGCTTTTAAATTGCTTAAATAGGTATCTTCAATATTTTTTATTTTTGTTGTAGATGATGTTATATCCATATTTTTTAGCTTGCTTATCTCATTACCACCTATAGATATGAAGATTATAGATGAACCTTTGATATAGGATATATTTTGAGGATTTTGCACTATATTTAATAATTCACTGGATACATCTCCGTTTACAGCTAGGTTATTTATTTTAATTTCTTTTGGTGTTTTACTTTTCCAATAATCTGAGAAGTAACCAGAAAAGCCAAGTCCTTTTTCATCTCCAGTTCCTTTTGCTAGAGAATCTCCAAGAACTAATATGTTATATAAGTTCGAATTCAATTCATTAGTTTCTTTAGGAGGTTCAATATCAGTATGCGTTATTTCTTTAGGAGGTGCAGAACTTATTGACAATGCTGTTAAAAAGCCTGTAATTAATGTAACGGTAGATATTATGGATAGTAATAAAATTAGTTTCCAGCGTAAGTTTTTTAACATTTTAATCGCCTCCTTTTAAACTAATACATCCTGTTTAGTAAATACAGCAAAACTTATAATAAAAGCACATATGCCCCAGGTTAAAAGTACTAAAGTGCTAAAAAGTAAGGACATTCCAGGTATAGGTGTATATGAACCAGTAAGATATTGTGGCAGATTTAAATTTATGACAAAGAAATATTTTACTATGGGCCAGTCGGCTAAAAATAATTGAAGAAAACCTCCTCCAATTAATGTGGCCATCATTATGCCAATGGATGTAGCTGTATTTCTAACTAAAACAGAAACCATAAATGAAACTGTTCCAACAATAATTGATACAAACCAGCCAAGTGAATAAACAAGAATTACATATTGTAATTGAGTTACTTTTATAACGTTTGAAGTATCTAATATGCCAGAACTTGAATTAAAACCAGTTGCTATGGGCTCGTATAAGCCCCAATTATTAAATAAGAAGCCTGAGATTAAAAGGGATAATACTCCCATTTCTAAAATCACCAGTGAAAACAAAATTACAAGTGCTATATATTTGCTAAGGAGGATTTTCCATCTAGGTGTAGCTCTTGTTAACAGTACTTTGATAGTTTTTGCAGAAAATTCACCACATACACTATCTCCAGCTAATATTATTATTAGTAAAGGAAGGAGTACAAATATGGATTGCTCCATTAACTTTACTGTGAATTTTGCAGCACTTGGAGTAATAGGGTTTATATTATTGTCTAAATAATATTGATTCTGTTGAATCTTAATATTAATAGATGCTTTACTTGCTTCTGGAGTATCTGGTCTATTAAGTCTATTTTTTAAATCTTGTATTTGCTGTTTTTGTAATGACTGCCAGTCGATATTTTCAGTTTGATTAGTTGTTTTCATATATTTATCTATAGTATTTTTGTATTGATAATTCTGACCATATGAAAAGAGTGAAACTAAAATTAACATGATAGCAGTAATAAGTAACATTTTTCTTCTATATAACATTTTGTTTACTTCATTTTTAATTAATACTAACAAGGATGTCTCCTCCCTTCTAATTGATCATAGTATCTTCTTCTGTTAGAGATAAAAATAAATCTTCAAGAGTTTTATGTTTGGTATTTACGAATTTTATCTTAAGTCCTTCTTTAATTAAAGAAAGGTTAATTTCTTCAAGTTTGGATAAGTCAACTTTTGCTTCAATTCTTCCATCTTTTAAAAAGCCATCTATATTCCAGTTGTTTTTAAGAAACTCAAGCCCTTTTTCGTTATTATTTAAAACAAAGAAAACTTCCTGTTCATTAATGAGTTCTGATACTTTAGAATATTTTATTAAAGTACCATTTTTTACTATAGCAACCTTATCGCACATTAATTCTACTTCAGATATTAAATGACTAGAAATAAGAACAGCTATATTTTCTTTTTTGGAAAGATTTTTTATTATATTTCTAAATTCATTTATTCCTGATGGATCTAAGCCGTTAGTTGGTTCATCTAATATAAGAAGCTTTGGTTTATGGATAAGAGCTTGTGCTAGACCTAATCGCTGTTTCATACCTAAAGAATAAGTAGAAACTTTGTCATTTATTCTATTTTGCATACCAACAAGTTGTATTGCTTTATTAATATCATCAGAGGTAACATTTTTATTCATAGAACCTAGCATTTTTAGATTTTCTAAACCACTTAAATAATTGTACATATCTGGCCCTTCAATTATGCAGCCTACTTGTGACATTGCATTAACATAATCTTTAGTAATGTCATGATTATCAATTAGAATTTTTCCGCTAGTAGGAGAAGACAGTCCAACGATCATTCTTAAAGTTGTGGACTTCCCAGCTCCATTTGGTCCAAGAAAACCTAAAACCTCACCTTCAGTAATTGAAAAACTAATTCCTTTTACTATTTCCTTATTTTTTATCCGTTTACTGACATTATCTAATAATAATACAGGATTCATTCTAAAGCACCTCCTTTTTGTTTTAAATTGCTTAGTAATATTATTGTACATTTAAGAAATTATATTTCAACCAAAAAACGACTTAATTAGAAAAATATTTATGAACATTAATGTTTTCTGTTCAATTCAAGTTATTTTTGTTAAACAATATCAAATATAAGAAATCCGCATAATATGGTAGTAGATAATCGATAAAGATTATTATTAATACAAAGGAGAGAAGAAAATGGGAAACAGAGATGATAGATGCAACAAAAGTTGCAGATCAGACGATAGATGCTGTAGGTGTTGTAGATCAGATGGAAGAGAAAATACAAGTAATTGCAATATTGGTGGAAATATTAATAGACCAAATGGAACTCTTGGTGCACAAGCAAATAGAAGAAATTGTACACTAGGTGCCAATGATACAAGAGGCAGATGTAGATGTAGAAATAATCGTATGGAAGATGCGCTAGAGGATGCATATAATTGCGGATATCAGAATGGATATAATGCAGGCTATCCTCAAGGATTTCAAGATGGACGTACTTTAGGAGCTCAAGAAGGATTTCAACAAGGCTGCAGGGCAGGACAGGAAAAGGCAAAACAAGAAATATTAGCTGGAATAAGAAGAAGATGCTGTTGCTGCAGATGTTGTTAGTGGATCAGATATAAAAATAGAGTTATATTAAATAATATAAAAAGAGGAGGAAACTCCTCTTTTTAAAAATATATTTTATAAATATCAGTGTTAAATACTTAACAATCAATTCGTTTTGATTTCCTTTTGAAATCTTTTATGTTTTTTATAATTCTTTTTACAAAAGAATATCTAATAAAATTAGGGTAAAAATATTATTTATGAACATAATAAACCTATTGATAATAAAAATCTGTATATATTGATAAAAAATTTAAACATAGGCAAAGATTGTTCTAATTTATGATATAATTAAAAAAGTAACAATATTTTTAACTATATGGAGGTAAGATATAGAGATGAGTAAAAGTATATCATTAGATTTATCAAAAGTTGCACCTTATTTAAACATGACTGAAATTGATTATATGGAGGAAATGGTTAAAAGTGCTCATGATAAATTACATAATGGAACAGGAGCAGGAAATGACTTTTTAGGATGGATCGATCTACCAGTAAACTATGATAAAGATGAATTTGCTAGAATTAAGAAGGCAGCAGAAAAAATTAAATCTGATTCAGAAGTTTTAATAGTAGTTGGAATTGGAGGATCATATCTTGGTGCTAGAGCAGCAATTGAAATGTTAACTAATAATTTTCATAATGCACTAGACAATGACAAGAGAAAAGCTCCTAAAATTTTTTATGTAGGAAATAATATAAGCTCAACATATATGGCAGAATTACTACAAGCAATTGAAGGTAAAGATGTAAGTGTAAATGTAATTTCAAAATCAGGAACTACAACTGAACCAGCAATTGCATTTAGAATTTTAAGAACATATTTAGAAAATAAGTATGGAGTAGATGAAGCTAGAAAGAGAATTTATGCTACAACTGATAAGGCTAAGGGAGCATTAAAGACTTTAGCAGATGCTGAAGGTTATGCTAGCTTTGTAGTTCCAGATGATATTGGAGGAAGATTCTCTGTATTAACAGCAGTTGGATTATTACCAATAGCAGCAGCTGGAATTGATATTGATGAAATGATGAAAGGTGCTGCTGATGCAAGAGAAGTTTATTCAAATCCATCTCTTAATGAAAATGATGCTTATAAGTATGCAGCAGTTAGAAATGCTTTATATAATAAAGGAAAGACAATTGAATTATTAGTAAACTACGAACCATCTCTTCACTATTTCAATGAATGGTGGAAACAATTATTTGGAGAATCAGAAGGTAAGGACAATAAGGGATTATTCCCAGCAGCTGTTGACTTTAGTACAGATCTTCATTCAATGGGGCAATATGTTCAAGAAGGAAGAAGAATTCTTTTTGAAACAGTTATTAACGTAGAAAAGGCTAAATATGAAATTAATATAGAAGAAGCTGATAATGATTTAGATGGATTAAACTTTTTAGCAGGAAAAACTATGGATTTTGTTAATAAGAAAGCTTTCCAAGGAACTGTATTAGCTCATAATGATGGTGGAGTTCCAAACATGATAGTAAATGTTCCTGAAATTTCAGCATATTATTTTGGATATATGGTTTACTTCTTTGAAAAGGCTTGTGGAATTAGCGGATATCTTTTAGGTGTAAATCCATTTAATCAACCAGGAGTTGAAGCTTACAAGAAAAATATGTTTGCGCTTTTAGGAAAACCAGGTTATGAAGATGTTAAAGCAGAATTAGAAAAGAGACTTTAATCTAAATGAAGATTATAATTGATGGAGATGCTTGTCCAGGCATCTCCATTATTGAAAAAGTAGCTAAAACCTATGAGGTGCCAGTAATAATTTATTGTGATATAAATCATTTTATTCAAAGTGATTATTCAGAAGTTAAAATTGTAGATAGTGGATTCCAAAGTGTTGATATGTATGTGATGAATGAAACAAAGCAAGGAGATATTATTGTTTCTCAAGACTATGGAGTTGCTGCAATATGTCTATCAAAAAAAGCAAAAGTCATAAATCCTAAAGGCTATATTTATGATGAACAGAATATTGATAGGCTATTAGAAGAACGACATATATCACAGAAAATAAGAAAAGGAGGGGGGAAGACCTCCAATCCTAAGAAAAGAACTGAAGATGATAACTTGAGACTAGAAAAGAATTTAATAAGAATTATAAGAGAATAATTATGTGTTTGAAGCTTAATTTTATAGGCTTCTTTTTTTTATTTACTAAAATTATAGGTTAAAATCTAATTGTAAAAAAAATTTAATAATCAAACATGATATAATTAAAATAAAAATTAACTGAAGTTATTTACAAATAATGGTAAAATGTATAATATAGTATTAAGGTGGTTTTGAAAATGTGTATGAAGGGAGTATTTATTTATGGAGGAACTTCAGTTAAAGTATGTTGAGATAGCTTTTGATAAAAAAGCACCCCAAGAAGTTGATACTGAAATTAATATATCGGGAAGAATAGAAAATGCACTAGAGGAGTTAGAATATAAATTTATTGTTGGTAAGGGTGGCCTTTGGAATACTATTCAAGAATTTTCAGATAAGAATGAGTGCATATGGAAACCTAAAGAAGAAGGAGAGTACATGGTTATGATACAAGCTAGAGAAAAGGATGGTAAAAAACCATTAGATTATTTGGCTAAGGAGGAGTACTATATACTTAAAGGAGAGGTGACTGATACTATGCATAAAGAAGTATCTATTGAAACAGCGGTAAATGCAGAAGAAGTGAATATAGAGTATAGAGATATTGTAGATAAAGAGCAAGATAATTTATTAGTATTAGATACTGCAGAATCCACTAGTGACAACGATAAATTTAAAGAAGCAATAACTAATAAAGATGATAATTTAGTGTTATTTAACGTTAAGGAACTTACTAAAGCTGAAAAAGACATTTTAATAGGAAATGCTGAAACAAAACAAGGTGAAATTTCACCAAATGATAAAGAAGTAATTAATGAAAATGAAATTAATTCAGGAAATGTATCTAACATTATACATGAAATTATAATTGACAAGGATGAAATTTCTGTTGGGGATAAGTGTTCTATTGAAGTGATCACTAATAATGAAGAAGCATACTTATATAGAATTTATGCCAAAAGATATAATGAGTGGAGCATAGTTAGAGATTATGATACAAGTAATCTTTTTAAATATACAGCCAATGAACAAGGTGAAAAGGAATTTTTAATTCAATGTAAGAGGATGGAATCTACTGAGAGTTTTGAAGATTATAGAGTTATAAAAATAAACGTTAAAGCTTCAATAAAAATAGAAATAACGAATTTTAAGTGTTTGAGTAAATTATTGTTAGTTGGTGAAAAACTTGAATTTTTAGTGGAAACTAATGTTGAAAAGACTTTAGATAATAATGATCAAGTGTTACTATATAAATTTTATAAAATATTTAAAGATGGAAAGGCTATTTGCATTCAAGATTACTCAACGAAAAATCATGTTTATTATAAGGAAACTCAAGCAGGAAGTTATAGGATTCTGTGTCTTGCAAAAAGTATATTTTCAAATAAAGAATATGATGATAGGGCTATTTTAGTTTATAGTGTAAAACCGTATAAGGAGGTTAAGATTAATAGCTTTGTAGCTAATTATAATTCTCCACAGGTAACTGAAACTGAAATAAAGTTTAGTTCTGAAGTGCAAGGAGGAACTAATCTACAATATAGATATAGAGTTAATGGTACGATAGAATATGATACAGGTTATACTGAAAAGAATGAATTTACTTGGACGCCAATTGAAGCGGGAGAATATGAAATTATATTGTCTGTAAAAGATGCAAGCTATAAAGAAGAGTATGAAGACATTAAGAAAATAGCATTTACTATTGAAAAAAAAGGTAAAACACCAGTGAAAATTCTTGATGTGGTAGTTGATAAGGAAAAGAAAATTATTACTGGAGAGCCAGTTAACATAATGGTAAATGCAGAAGGTGGAACACATCTTCAATATGCTTTTACAATTAGAAAAGATAAGCGAAGGCTGGAAGGTGGAGAATTTAATAAAGCAAATTGGATTAATTTTATTCCAAAACAAGTTGGAGAATATGAAGTTGAAATAATGCTTAAAGATAGATACTCTGATAAGCCCTATGATGCGCATACAGTTGTATATTTGAAGGCGATGGAGTATTTGCCTGGAGAGATAGATTATATAATTATGCCATATAAAGAAACGCATTTAATTGGTGAACCTATAGAGTTTGAATGTATTATACAAAATACTCAAAATGTTTTAGTGAAATATGAAACAAAAATTAATGGTAACTCTGTTGAGAAAACAGAATTTTCAAGAAATAAAAAATTGAGATTTACTCCTAAGATTGTAGGGAAGTATACGATAGAGGTTTATGCAAAAAATTTAAAATGTAAAAATGAATATGATTCAAAGAAAGAAATCAGTTTATATGTAAGTGAAGCACCACCTGTAATAGAAACTAAAATTATAGCTAATAAATTAGAAGCTAATGTCAATGAAGAATTGACTTTTGAAGTTATAAGCAGAGGTGGGAAAGATGTTTGCTATGAATTTTATTTGATGGAAAATAATGAATGGAGAAAAGTTCAAGCCTATAGTAGGAAGCATTATTATAGCTTTATTCCATTTATTCAAGGTAAGCATAAAATTTTAGCACTCGCAAAGAGTTATTATAAAAAGGCAAGTTATGAAGATTATGATGAAATAACTTTTTATGTTAAAGGTTAATAAAAAATGTTCGAAAATAATCATAAGAAAAAATTTGGAGGAAGGTTATTTAAAATGGCGATAAATGGTGTTAATCAACTCTCAAATGAGCAATTATTAGCAATGAGCATGGCGGGAAATGGACAATTAACTAATGATGGTACTAGTTCAAGTGATTCAGCTAATGATGAAAAAAATGTGGCATTTGAAATGATGATGAAGAACTTGACAGATTCATCAAAAAAAACAATGCAAAATAATGTTAATAAAATTACTGATAATAAGGCAAATACTGATAAAAAAGATGCCAAGGCAGAAAGTTCTGATTCGCAGGATAAAAGCAGTGAAAGTGAAGTTAAGGCATCAAGAGTAGGTCAAACATATTTGACAGGCCAAAAGTTAGAAGATATACCTATGGTGTTGAGAAATGGATATGCTAATTACGCAGGCTCTAAATCTTTATTGGCAAATAGAAGTGATGCAGATCTTAAGAAAATATATAGTGCAGTGGATTCGGCAGCTCAAAAATATGGTGTGGATTCAAATTTGATTTTAGCTATTATTAAACAAGAATCTGATTTTAATCCAAATGACACATCTGGTGTAGGCGCTGCAGGATTGATGCAAATTATGCCTGAAAACTTTTCGAGTTTAGGTATTACGAATCAATATGATGTAAATCAAAATATTAATGGTGGAACTAAGTTGTTCAAAGAATATTTAGATCAATATGGTGGAAGTATAGAAATGGCACTTATGGCTTATAATGGTGGCCCTGGAACTATGCAAAAAAGAGGAGTTTTATCGGCAAATGATTTATATAAAATGCCAAAAGAAACTCAAAACTATGTTCCTAAGGTTATGGGATATTATAGAAATGGGGTTTAATTTCTAATTGATAATTAGAATAATATTAGACAATTAGAAATTACTTTTAATGAATAAAAAAAATCATTTTGTTAAACAAAATGATTTTTTTTATTCATTAAAAATATTAATACCAATAATTATGAAATATATCAAATAATTTATATATGAACATGAATTACTAGTTTTATACAGCGCTAGTAAATGTTTACATCGACGAAAATAAAAAACGCAACCCTTGGGGCTAGGTTGCGCTTTAGCAATAAGCAATAAGCAATAAATAAAAAGGGGGCTATATATTCCTTTTATTTATCCTTGCATATTAATTATAGGGTATTGTGCAGGGAAATGCAAGTAATTTAATAAAAAATATGATTTTTTTTTGTGAAAATGAATTATTTTATTGCAAAAATAATTTAATATTCGTTAATAGCTTCTTAAAAGGCTTAATTCATCATCAGTTAATTCACGATATTCGCCTTCTTCTAAAGTAGGATCCAATAGAAGACCACCAAATTCTTCTCTTTTAAGGTAAACTACTTTTTTATCAACAGCTTCAAACATTCTTTTTACTTGATGATATTTACCTTCTTGTATTGTCACTCTGATGTCTGAGCCATTATCATCGTTAGATAGAATTTCAAGCTTTGCCTCCATACATTTATAACCGTCATCTAAAGTAATACCATTTTTAAAAGCAGCAACATCTTTTTCATCTACTTTTTTATCAATTTTTGCATAATATACTTTGTCAACATGCCATTTAGGAGCTATTAATCTATGATTAAGTTCACCATCGTTTGTTAACAGTAATAATCCAACAGTATCTTTATCTAATCTGCCAACTGGAAATGGCTCAAATACTTGATGTTCTAATTCTAATAAGTCAATTACAGTCTCATCTTTGTTATCATGAGTTGCAGAAATCACTCCATCAGGTTTATTCATCATAAGATATATGTATTTGCGGTATAATATTTGTTCACCGTTTATTTTTATAATGGATTTTTCTGGGTCAACAAGCATTCCATTATCCTTTACTATTACACCGTCAACTTCTATAATGCCTTTTTTTGCAAAAGACTTAACATCTTTTCTACTTCCATATCCTAAATTAGAAATTATCTTATCCAATCTTTCCAAAGAATTCACTCCAATCTATAAATTTTAATGCATACACACTAAGCTATAGTACGTTAATTTTACCATAGTAGTAAATAGATTAACACAGAGACAAGTGATTTATCAAATGTATTTACTAATAATTATAAAAAAGTCATGGTTATATAATTAATCATGACTTAATTGTAATAAAGTTTAAATTTTATATATTATGGGATTAAATCCATTGCACAATATTATCTAAAGTTTGTCTTGTTTTTTGATATGGTTCTTGGACTCTATATCCGAAGCCAGCCATTACTGATACTCCAAAATGTTCAGCATCTAAAATACCGTCTTCTTGAAGAATTTTTTCAACTTCGTTTATATTAAAGCCTTCAATAGGGCAAGAATCTATTCCTAAGAAAGCAGCAGTAGTAAGCATGTTTGCTAAAGCTATGTAAGTTTGCTTGCTGGCCCAATCGTAAAGGGCTCTATCATTTTCTAATAAATTAAAATCATTTTTTTGGAATTTTTCAAATGCAGCTCTCTTACCAGCAGCTACTTCGTTGGGGAGTTTTTGAACTTCAGACATTATATTAGTAATGTATTCAGAACTATAGAGTGTATCAATTTTTTTACGTGCAAGTATAATTACAAAATGACTAGCTCCATCTAGACTATTTTGTGCACCCCATGATACAGGAAATAGTTTTTTTCTAAGTTTTGAATCTTGTATTATAAGAAACCTCCATGGTTCAAAGCCGAATGAACTTGGAGAAAGTCTGCCAGCTTCTAATATTGTATTAAAATCTTCCGTAGGAATTACCTTCGTAGAATCGAATTTTTTACAAGCATGACGAAATTGAAATGCATCTATTATCTGTTGATTTTTATTATTCATTTTTTAAAACCACCTTTCATTGATTGTAAATTAAGATTAGCACAACCATCTATTATATTGAAGTACGCACATTTTTGATATATGATATACATATAGTTACCTAAGTATCTTTTTTTATACTAAGGGGGTGAAAAAATGAAAGAAGAAGTTGTAGATTCAGATTGCCAGAATATTCAATGTCCTGTAGAGACAACATTAAACATACTTAGTGGTAAGTGGAAAGGGATTATTTTATATCGCTTATTAGGTGGGAGAAAGAGATTTAATGAACTGAAGCGTTTAATGCCAAAGGTAACTCATAGGACATTAACTTTACAATTGCGAGAACTAGAGAGAGATGGGGTTATAAAACGGACAGTATATGCAGAAGTACCTCCAAGAGTAGAATATGAACTTACAAGGATTGGAGACTCAATGACTCCAATAATTCAAGCTATGTATGATTGGGGAATAAATTATCAATCAGAATTTAAGGTGTAAAAATTTATATATACCGAATATTTTAAGAGTAAGAAGAAAATAATAAAATTCTAAAAAATATATTGACATATAGACAATGTAATTTTATAATTAATTCGTACCCGAACGAACGAGGTGGTAAAAATGAAAAAGAAATGTATTATTGGAAAATTAAATGCACTTAATGAAGCATCAAACAAATTTGTCGTAAAGAAATTAAAAGATGAGCAAATAGCTATATTGCAAAATCATTCTATGCTATTTGAAATTTTACCAGAGGATGGCTCAAAACTTTTATTCAATGAAATTGCAAGTATATGGAAAATATCTAAATCATCTCTATCTGACATAATAAATAAATATGAAAGTCAGGGATTGATAAATAAATGTGTTTGTAGTGAAGATAAAAGAAGTGCTTATATTAGTTTGACTACTGAAGGTTTGTGCATAAAGAAAAAGTTAAAAACTATGGATAAAGAATTTCTAGAGATATTGCTAAAAGATTTTGATGAAGAGCAAAGAAAAGTATTTGAAGATAACATGGATAAAGCTCTTAATAATATAATAAAAATGCTTTAAAAGCATTTTTTTTACATAGATAATTCGTACGCGTACGAAAAAAGAAAGAAGGAATTCAAATATGAAAGAATTAATAGTAAAGTCATTAGATAAAATCAGACCAATTCTTCAAAGAGATGGTGGAGATGTTGAATTGGTAGATGTAAGCGAAGATGGTATTGTAAGTGTTAAGATGCAAGGGGCTTGTGGTAATTGTCCAGGAGCAATGATGACAATAAAAATGATTATTGAAGAGAAGTTAAAGGAAGAAGTTCCAGGAATTAAAAAAGTTATAGGAGTTTAAATTTAATAATTTTAATTAATTTCATAATTTAAGAGAATATTATGATGTTAATGTTTTTTCGAAATATAATTCGTACACGTACGAATTATATTTCGAAAGGGATTCGTTTCGGGTACTAAATTAAAATGTAAAGATTATAATACTAATTTTAACATAAAACACTTAGATTTTTGGGAGGCAGTGATGTGCTTGATTATATAATAAGAAGATTAGTTTCGAATTTTGTTTTAATAATAGCAATAATAACTTTAATTTATGCGTCTTATTTTACATACGATTCAACATATATTTCCTATGCATATGAAATGTATAATAAAAAAGTCCGATTAGGTTGCTAGTTAAATATAATGAATGATTTAAATACTAAAATTTTGAGGTGATATGATATGCTTAATTCTATAAGGAAAAGACTGATTTTTAATTTTGTTTTAATGGCAGCAATAATAATTTTTATTTGTACATCTTTTTTTACATACGAAATGATAAGTGGGATAGAAAATCAAATGAAGGCAGATGGAATTACTTTAGCCAATAACATAGGAGCAAATATTGAAAAAGCAGGAATAAAGAATATTGATAAAATACAAGATATAATTGACGGAATATATGAACGTGCAGATGGTCAGCTATGGTATGTTGGAGTAGTGTCTAGAGATAAAATTCTTGTTGCAGGAACATCAAAGGATTCTATTGGACAGAAAATTGATTCTGGAGAATTGGACAACGAATTTCAAGGTAAAACAATTGGTAGTATCTACGAATGGAAAGGAACTCCAGCGTATAATGTAGGAGTGCCAATTAAGGATGGAAATAATATAGTATATGTTCTTTCAGTTGGAATTTCTATAGATAATATGCAGAAGACTATTAGAAATACAATTATGGAAAGTATAATTTATGCTATAGCACTACTAATTATAGCTGCTATTGCAGGAACAATTATAGGAAGACGAGTTGCTAAACCTATAGAAAGCATTAAAGATACCGTTGAAAAAATAGGTAAAGGAGATTTAACTGCTGAATATAAAGTTTCAGGTAAAGATGAAATAGGCACCCTTGCAGCGGTTAGTAAAGAAACTACAAAAGGATTTAGAGAACTTGTTAGAAAAACTAAAGTAATATCAGAAAGCTTAAGTAATTTATCTGGAAATATTAAAGAGGGTGGAACTACAGTAGCATTATCTAGTGAAGAAATTGCCGCTTCAGTGACAAGCGTATCTCAAGAGGGCATAAAGCAAGCAGAGGCCTTAGAAGGTGCAGTTACTTTATTAGAAGGTTTTTCAAAGGATTTAGATAATGTTCAAAATGAATTGAAACTGTTAGCTGAAGTTGGGAATGATATAAAGACGGATACAAATGTAGGAGCAGATACTATAAATAAATTAGCAACTACTATTGATGAGATGTTCGATTCATTTTTAATTGCAAGGAATAAAGTGGGAAATTTAGATAAGACTATATCACAAATTAACTCCATAGTTGATGTTATAAATGGTGTGGCTAAACAAACTAATCTTTTAGCATTAAATGCATCTATTGAAGCAGCAAGAGCAGGTGATGCTGGAAAAGGATTTTCGGTAGTTGCAGAAGAAATAAGAAAATTAGCAGAAGAGGTTTTAAAATCATCAAAAAGCATAACTCAATTAATAAATGCTGTAATGAAAGAAAACAAAGAAGTCTTTAATACAACAGAACTTGTAACTAAAATAGTAGAAGAAAGCAAAAATGATATTGGTAATGTAACAACTTCATTTAAAGAAGTTATTAAAAAAGTTAATGATATTCCTAGAGAAATTGATAAAGTTAGTGTGGTACTTCAAGGAACTATGGTAGGTAGAAATGAGATTTTAGATACTGTAGAGAATATAGCTTCAAAATCACAAGAAATTTCAGCATTATCTGAAGAGGTAACAGCTTCTACAGAAGAGCAGGCAGCTATAACAAATGAATTAGCTCTAACTTCAAAGAAATTAGTTAATATAGCAACTGTATTAGAAAGAAGTATTGCAAATTTTAATGTGTAATATCTAACTTCAAAATAGAAAAATTTTAATTAATAATAGGAGAGTATATGAAACTATTAAAAAATTTACACTTGATATTAATTTATCAGGTGTTTTTTGTATTTTATGCATATTATTGAAGTTTAGGAATAGAGAGGCTTATAAAATTTATGTTCATTAAATATGAATGGTAAATAATAAATATAGATGGAATTAAATTTTGTATGCTGTAATGATTTAAATATTAATAGTTATGATATAATATTTAAGGAATTGGTAAAGGAGGACTAAGTTAATGGATTTAAAATCATTACTTAATAAAGAACAGTATGAAGGGGCAACTACAATTGATGGGCAGGTACTTATATTAGCTGGAGCAGGTTCTGGTAAGACAAGAGTTTTAACTCATAGAATTGCTCATATGATTGAGGACTTAAATATTGCGCCATATAGTATATTAGCTATCACTTTTACAAATAAGGCTGCAAAGGAAATGAAGGATAGAGTTAAGGCTCTTATTGGTGAACAGGCTGAAAACATGTGGATATCCACTTTCCATTCAACATGTGTTAGGATTTTAAGAAGAGAAATAGATAAGATAGGCTACAAAAGCAGCTTTACAATATATGATAGTTCAGACCAAAAAATATTAGTAAAAGAGTGTATGAAAACTTTAAATATTAATGATAAGGATATAACTGAGCAAGAGATATTAGGAAAGATAGGAAAAGCAAAGGATAATATGCAAGGGACTCGAAGCTATATGTTAGAAAATGAAGCTAACTTTAGGGAAAAGAAAATTGCAGATGTCTACGAAATGTATCAAAAAAGGCTGAAGGAAAACAATGCCTTAGATTTTGATGATCTTATATTTAAAACTGTTGAATTGTTCAAAAATAATCCTGATGTTTTAGAATTTTATCAAAATAAATTTAAGTATATTATGGTGGATGAATATCAAGATACAAATGGAGCACAATATCAATTGGTAAAATTGCTTGCTTCAAAATATAAGAACATATGTGTTGTGGGCGATGATGATCAATGTATGGTTGAAGGAACATTAGTATCAGCAGAGGGTAAGGATATAAAAATAGAAGAATTAAATAAAGATGATTTGATTCAAGTTGCTGCAGGAAATGGAGAAACATGTTTATTGCCTGTTAGTGAGATAAGCAAGAGAAGATATTCAGGTGACATAATAAGGCTAACTACAAGCGGCGGAAAAGTGATAAAGGCAACTCCAAATCATTTATCTTTTGGAAGAATAGTATTAGATGATGAAAAATATTATGTATATTTAATGTATAAGAAAAATTTTGGCTACAGAATAGGTCAAACTTCTTCGATAAGAAGCAGAAAAGGCAGTGAAGCTAGTGGGTTAGCAGTAAGACTAAATGGAGAACAGGCAGATAAGATGTGGGTAATAAAGGCTTGTCCTTCAAAAGGAGAAGCATCTTATTATGAACAATATTATTCTGTTAAATATGGAATACCAACAATGGTATTCAACTCAAGAGGCAGGAATATAACTGTTTCTCAAGATCAGATAGAGAGATTATTTAAAGAAATTGATACTGTATCTGCTGCAGAAAGATTAATGGACGAAGAATATTTATATAAGGAATATCCTCATCACTTAAGTGGTGCAGTAATAAGAGGCGAATCAATTAGAAAAAGAATTAATTTAAGCTTTTTTGGAGGAAAGAAATCTATTCAAAGAGGACTTTATTCTCATAGGATAGGATTAAATTCTTCAGGAGAAGAGTTTAAAGAAAAATTCATAGAAGCTGGATTTAATGTTAGAGATGGTAAGAGAAACACATATAGAGTGGAGACAGAACGAGCTTTATATGATGAAGCAGAAGAATTTGTGAAAAAGTTAAGCGGGGTAGAAGAAGAGTTTGAAATACTAAGAAAAGCAAAACTTACAGAAAATAATAACTTTATGTTTATGCCTATTGGAAGTTTTAAAGAAGGCATGTCTATTGCTGTATATAATAATGGAGTAATTGAAGAAGATGTTGTAGCTTCTGTTGAGATAGAACAATATGATGGTTATGTTTATGATTTAAATATCAACGACGCAAGGAATTACATTGCTAATAATGTTGTGGTTCATAATTGTATTTATCAATGGAGAGGTGCTGATATTAAAAATATACTAGACTTCGAAAAAGATTATCCAGGAGCAAAGGTAATAAAATTAGAGCAAAATTATAGATCTAAGGGTAACATATTAAATGCTGCAAATGTTGTAATTGTTAATAACTCAAACAGAAAGAGTAAAGTACTAAGAACTGAACAAGAAGAAGGAAATAAGATAAAGATATATAGAGCTTATGCAGATAGTGATGAAGGTGATTTTGTTGGAAAACAAATTCAAGACCTTAAGAATAAGCAAGGTAAAAACTATAATGATTTTGCTATTCTATATAGAACAAATGCTCAATCGAGAATTTTTGAAGAAAGTTTTAGAAGAAAAGGAATCCCTTATAAAATTGTAGGGGGTACAAGATTCTATGATAGAAAAGAAATAAAAGATATGTTAGCATATTTAAAAGTTCTTATTAACCCGCAAGATGATATTAGTCTTAAAAGAATTATAAATGTACCTAAGAGAAGCATTGGAGATGCAACTGTATCTAAGGTTCAAGAATTCGCAGGTAATTTTGAACTTAATTTATGGGATGCAATAACTGAAGTTAGAAGCATTCCAACCCTTACAGCTAGAAATGTTTCAACAATAGAACCATTTGTGGAGCTTATGGAAAATCTGATGGATTTAAGTAAAACAATGCCTGTATCAGTATTAATTGAAGCTATTTTGAAAGATACTGGATATATGAAGCAATTACAAGAATCAAATGAGATTGAAGATAAGAGTAGAATTGAAAACTTAAAGGAATTAGTATCTGATGCTGTTGACTTTGAAAAGAGCAGTGAAGATAAATCTTTATCTGCATATTTAGAAAGAGTTTCTTTAGTTCAAGATACTGATAAAATTGAAGAAGAGGATGATGCAGTTGTCCTTATGACAATTCATAGTGCAAAGGGATTAGAATTTCCAGTTGTATTTATGGTAGGTATGGAAAATGGAATATTCCCAGGAATGGCATCCTTTGAAAAAGAATCTGAGATGGAAGAATCAAGAAGATTGTGTTATGTTGGTATAACTAGAGCTAAAGAAATATTGTTTATGACATCAGCTGAAGTTAGAAGAGTGTTTGGAAAAACTGTAGCGTATTCTCAATCAGATTTTATAAATGAAATAAAACCAGAACTTAAGGAATATGTAGGTGTAGAAAAGGCGAATGTTATGAGTAGAGAGAAATTAATGAATAACTCATACAATAATCCACACAGCTTAAGAAATACTATGAGCAGAGGAAATAGTTTTTCAGGAAGCAATGGAACAAGTGCAGTTAGTAGTGGTGTTACTAATGAAGCTGGCTCAGAATATATAACAAGTAATGAAGCAACCCTTGGTAGAAAAGTAATGCATGAAAAATTTGGCAAAGGAACTATTGTTTCAGTTCAAGCTTCAGGTAGTGATAAGAAACTGACAGTAGCTTTTGATAAGCAAGGTGTTAAAACATTAATGCTATCTTTGGCAAAATTAAAAATGATGTAGTTTAAATAATATGTGTAATTTAGATTTGGAGGGCTAGTTAATGGATAAGATTGAAAAAATAAAGGAACTTGTAGAAACATTAAATAGGTATTCCTATGAATACTATTCTCTAGACAGTCCTTCTGTAAGTGATAAGGATTATGATGCGAAATATTACGAACTTCAGGCATTAGAAAATGAAACTGGATTTGTACTTCCTTATTCACCTACATTGAGAGTTGGAGATGTAGTATTAGAAGGATTTAAAAAATATACTCATAAAGCAAAGCTTTGGAGTTTAGATAAAGCACAAAGTATTCAAGAAATAATAGATTGGCATAATAGAAATGTTAAGTTTGTTGAAGAAATGAGAAGCAGAGGGGAGAATTTACCAGATTTAAAATATGTGCTTACAAAGAAATTCGATGGACTTACAATAAACTTAACATATAATAATGAAGGTATACTTGAAATTGCTGCAACAAGAGGAACAGGAAGTATTGGAGAAGAAGTAACAGCTCAGGTAAAAACAATAAAATCAATTCCTCTTAAAATTCAAAGTGGCGATATTTTAGAAGTTCATGGAGAAGCTATAATGACCCAAGAAGCTTTTAATAAATATAATGAAGCTTCAGAAACTCCATTGAAAAATTTAAGAAATGGAGCAGCAGGAGCATTAAGAAATCTTAATGTTAAAGAAACTGCAAGAAGAAATTTGTCAGCATTTTTTTATGATGTTGGATATAAGGAAGGAATTCCTTTTACAACATATCTAGAAATGATGGATTTTATAAAAAAGCAAGGGCTGCCAGTAGATGATTATATTAGAATTTGCACATCTATAGAAGAAATAGAAAAAGAAATTGAATATATAAAAGATATTAGGTTTGACTTGAATTATGATATTGATGGGCTTGTAATCGCAATAGATGACATTAGAACTAGAGAATTATTAGGCTATACAATTAAATTCCCTAAGTGGGCAATAGCATATAAGTTTGAAGCTCAAGAAGCTACTACTAAGCTTTTGGATGTTGAATGGAATGTTGGAAGAAGTGGAAGAGTTGGCCCAACAGCAATACTAGAACCAGTTGAACTTGCTGGAGTTACTGTTAAAAGAGCAACACTTAACAATATGGATGATATAGCAAGAAAAGGTGTTAGAATTGGTGCAGAAGTGTTTGTAAGAAGAAGTAACGATGTTATTCCTGAAATTATGGGAATAGTTCCTGATTCACTGGAAGGTTCTGAAGAAATAAAGGTACCTGAAGTATGCCCAGCATGTGGAAGTCACTTGGTTTTAAATGGTGCACATTACTTCTGTGAAAATACGTTGTCTTGTAAGCCGCAATTAGTTAAGACTATAGTTCATTATGCTTCAAGAGAAGCTATGAATATTGCAGGTTTTTCAGAAAAAACAGCAGAGCAGTTATTTGAAAAACTTAATATTAAAGCTATTTCTGATTTATATAAATTAAAAGAAGAAGAATTAATAGGACTAGAGAAGTTTGGAGCTAAGAAGGCTCAAAATCTTTTAGAAGCTATAGAGAAAAGCAAAGATTGTGATTTAGATGCTTTTATATATGCATTAGGAATACCTAACGTGGGGGCAAAAACTGCAAGAGACTTAGTAAATAGATTTAAGTCTATAGAAGGGTTAAAAAGTGCCACCTTTGAGGAGTTAGTTGAAGTTCAAGATGTAGGAGATATAGTTGCACAAGGTGTAGTGGTATTCTTTAAAGAAGAAAAAGTATTAGAAACAATAGAAGAATTGTTAGCTTTAGGTGTAAATCCTAAATTTATAGAACAAGAAGTTATAGAAAATCCTTTTGAAGGAAAAACTGTTGTTGCTACTGGATCTCTTCAGAATTACTCTAGAACTGAAATAAAAGATAAATTAGAAAGTTTAGGAGCAAAAGTTGCAGGCAGTGTAAGCAAAAAAACAGACTATGTTATAGCAGGAGAAGCGGCTGGATCAAAATTAACGAAAGCACAGGAATTGGGAGTTAAGGTCCTTTCAGAGGAAGAATTTGAAGATTTGTTAAGGGGGTAAAATATGAAAAAATTAGTGAATTTGCTTGGATTTATATCAGCATTTGTAACGAGTATAATAATAATATGTACATTCTTAACAACATATCAATTTCATTTTGTTAATCAAATTTTCAACTCGTATTTACCTATACAGCTTGGAGTATGCATTACAATGGCAATTTTGGGACTTAGATTTATTATTATTGAGACAGGTAAAAAAAGGCTAGTATATGCTGCGTTTAGCTTAGCTATATCTGCTTTCTTGATTTTCTTTATGGTAAATCATCTTATAAAATAGAATTAAAAACTGACTAGAAGTGATTAGAAATTACTTTTTAGTCAGTTTTTTGATTATAATTAAAATTTTATGGACATAATACAAAATATAGAATAGAAGTAAAGGGTGCAATCATGAAGAAATATTTTTTATGTATAATCACATTTAGTTTTATCATTATATTTTGTTTGGGATTTATAAATAAGGAAAACGGAAATGTATCGAATAATACAATGGATGAGACTATAAGTTACGGTATAAATGAAATCCCAGAAGATTTAGAAAAGGTCACAAATCTAACTAAGTATCACGAAGATATTATTTGTGCTGTTAGCAAGGGGTTAGTTTCAAAGGATGAAAATAATAAGATAACACCTATGTTAGCAAGTGATGTTATTAAGGATAAAGATGGCATTCAGTACGAATTTAAACTTAGAGATGATATTTTTTGGAGTGATGGTAGTAAAATAACACCTAAGGATATAGCAGAATTTTTCAAAGAATTATTAAAAGAAGAAGATGAAAAAAATATTCAAGCTTTGTTAAATGTATATGGGGCAAAGGAATTTAAAGAAGGAAAAGTTGTTTTCGAAAAAGGTGTGGCAATAAATGAAACTGATAATTCTATTATTATTAGACTAAATAAAAAAGATGATGATTTTTTAAATGAACTAACGAAACCACAGTATAGGCTTAGAAAGTATTTGATAATGTGGAGAGCTATACAAAATAATTGCAATAAATTAGTTTACTCGGGAGATTATAAAATTGATTCTATTAATAAAGATAAAATTGTGTTAAAAAGTAATAGCAATGAAGCTAAGATAGGAAATATAAATATATTTAGCGATAATAGTGTTGAAGCATCAATGGCATCATATGAAGTTAATGAAAGAGATATAGTAATAAATCCTCCGGAAACGGAACTTAGCAAGTTACTTGAAGAAAAGAAATTAATAACAATTCCAAAGTCAAATGCAACCTATCTAGTTTTTAATAGCAAAAATAATGCCATTCCACTTCAAGGTAGAAGAGAAATTTATAATGACATATGTAAAGCAATGGAAGCTTATCAAAATGCTAATAATAAAGAGTTTGATCTGGCTGAAGGAAGTTTTTTTAGAGAAGATAAGCAGGATTTGACTAAGTTACAGGCAAGGAAAGTTGTAAGTAATAAAGAAGGTTCCTGGGATAAGCCTAAAATATTAACAATATTATGCGAAGATTCTAATGAAAACAGAATTATATGTAGAAGTATTCAAACATGGTTTAAGGAAAATACTAATATAACAGTAAAATATAGTTTGGTGAAAGATGAGTTTGAAGATCAAGAGTTAAAAAAAAGATATGATATGCTTTTAGTTGACAATGATGCGAATGAATCCAAAAAACAAAACTTTTATCTGAATTTTAAGGAATATTTATCAGATAATCAAAATAAGCTTTTAGAAAAATCAATTAATGTTAAACAAAATCAAGATTTTTCTAATTTAGAGGAAGATTTATTTGATAATTATAATATACTTCCTTTAGTTTTTTATAATGAAAATATAGCTATTTCTGATAAAGCTGGTAAATTAAAAGTTGATGGAAATGGCAATATAGACTTTTCTTCAATAAATAGTAATTAAATATATTCACCTAACAATATATATCAGGCGAATATATTTAATTTTACTATAAATACACTTGAAATCAATTTTTTTTCTTATTGTAATGTTGATTTTTATTTTTTTTATATTTCTTGCCTTTAATAGAGCAGTTAACTTTATTATTTTTATTTAGTAGAGTAAGATTAGTTACTTTTTTTGAAGAAGTTATACCTTTTAGTGATGGGGTATCAATTGTGTTACTTTCTTCGTCCTTGGATAAATTTAAATTAGATTTAGACTCAATGATTTCAGAAGGATTTGAGGTAGTTGTTTTAAATAAATTATCCTTAGAAATTTGTGATGTAGTTTTATTACTTAGATAGTCTTGATCAGAATTACAAACTTCATTATTTTCTGAGTTTGTCATAATTTCTAAATTTAAGGGAGTTGCAAATTCCATAAATTCTTCAACCATATCCTTTAAAAGATAAATAATTAGAAAGAAATTAAACATATTTTTATTACTATCTAAGGAGGTTCTTTTAACATTTAATGAGTCTTTTCGTTTTGAATAAATTAAACTTTTTACAAATATAGGTGCTGAACCTGTTCCTTTAGGAGTTGGAAGAACTGGCATTCTAAAATAAGTTTCATCTAACATATCAGCAGAACGCAAACTTAATTTTTTATATCTTTCAACCTCATCTAGAGTAGGTGCTTCAGGCCAACTGGTTAGAAGACCACCGTTTACAAAGAATTTTCTATACAGGCCTGAAATAATAGGCTTTAAATCAGTAGTTTTGCTTTCTTGAATTGAATACATGAGCAAACAAAGTAGATAGAAATTAATTTCTGAGCAAGAATATTTACTTTCCTTTTTATCAGATAATTTAGAGATAACATTTTTATCATTATCATAAAAACTAATCAGTTTTTCACTAATTTCTCTAGAGATTTCCTTAAAAGAAATTATTTCTGTATGTTTATAGGCTTCCATTAAGGTGATAGCAAATAAAGCGCAATCATCTATTGAATCTTCATAATAATCTTTTTCCTGAAATTTGCATATTAAAAAGTCACCTAAGTCTAAAATAAGTTTTTTAGCATCGAGATTACAAGAATATTTATAAAATACATTTAGTGCTAGGAAAATTTGAACATTTTCATTAAAAGATAAATCATATAAAGCAGATTTGTAGTTTTTAAACATATCTAAAATTTCAGATGCAAATTTAAGGTAGTCAGGACTTATTGGATCAGATTCATTATAATGTGAATAGAGAAAATAAGCAGTTAACATAAAAGCTTGGTCTGAAAAATTGAACTTGTTATCTTTGTCTATTAATGAAAAACCTTTTGAGTTTCCATCTGATATATTTTTTTTATCAACAAATAAACCTTCATTATTCCTTAAATTCTCAGAATAGAATTGAAGCTGTTCTTTTGCTAGATATTTAAATGGTTTTTCAAGGGAGGCTATGTTTCTATTGTTATCATTATAATGTGAATAATACTCGCTTAGCTCTAGCAAGCATAGTGTCATAAGAGCGTTTGTAGAAGGATTTATTTCTTTTCTAAAGCTTGCTTCATCAAAACCATGGCTGCTTTTACTATGAATAAATAAAGGGGAAGCTTTTCTATATAAACATAGTAGAGGAGAGTAATTATTTAACATGCTGATATCATCTGAAGTTTTTTTTGAAGTTTTAATTTGAGCTAGGATACCGCATTTTGAGTTTAATACTAAAGTTTTTATAGATTCTTTAGATAAATGAAAAAGTTGACCGCTAATTTCTTTTTGAGAAAGACTGTTCATCCGAAAAAATGGGCCGATATATCTCAATTTATTACACCTCTTATAAAATTCTCATCTTATTCATTAATATGAAATTAATGAATAAAAAGTACATAAAATATGAATTGAAGAAATGAAATATTTATTAAAAAATAGAAAAAGGAATTGTATACTAATTAGTTTTTCTTTACAATTGTTTTATAGATGATGATATCTTAAAAATTAATTAAATGATATAGATATCCAAATCGAAAATTAGACTTATGCAACAATTACCGAGATCAGATACATTTATTTTCCACAGGACTAGTGAAATTTTCGCTGGAAGGTTCTAAGTGGAAGATTGCACCCATTTCTGCATGTTCCTAAAGTAAATTTATGACAAGCAGAAAATGAAACAACCTTCCACTAATAACCATCATCAGCTCAATTTCACATGCCTGCTTCCAGAAAAATGTATCTAATTTCTAGAGTAGTGTTACGATTATAATTTCTCAATGATGCATGTATATTCCATTTATAAGTTGAATTATTAATTAGGATATCTATAGCAATTAATAATACAAACAATTTATAGAAAGAATCTTAAATATTAATCTAAATAAACTGAATTTTAGGTTAAGTACTAGGAAGGAAATAAGTAATGAAAAGATTGATATTAGCTAGTAATAATAAAAAGAAAATTAAAGAAATGAAGGAAATTTTAAAAGAATTAGATATTGAAGTTAAATCTTTAGAAAATGAGAATATTAATATAGATGTAATTGAAGATGGTCATACTTTTGAAGAAAATGCAAAAAAGAAAGCAAAGGAAATATATGAATTTCTGTTAGAAAGAGGAGACAAAGATTTCATTGTATTAGCAGATGATTCAGGATTGGCAGTTGAATATTTAAATGGAGAACCAGGGATATATTCAGCGAGATATGCTGGAGAGCATGGGAATGATGCTAAAAATAATGAGAAATTATTAGGAAAATTAAAAAATGTAAAAAAAGAAGACAGAAGTGCTAAATTTATTTGTCAGTTAGCAATGTTTACTGAAGCGGGTGAATACTATAAGGTGACAGGAGAAGCTAATGGATACATAATAGAAGAATTGCATGGAGAAGGTGGATTTGGGTATGATCCGTTGTTTTTCTTCGAACCATTAAATAAAACTTTTGCAGAATTAACCTCTGATGAGAAAAATGAAATTAGTCATAGAGGAAATGCATTAAAGGAGCTAAAGAAGATAATTGTTACATTGTTATAACTTAGCGATAATTATACTTATAGATTAGGAGGAGATTTATGTTAATTGGTGTTGTAAGTGATACTCATAGGATGTTGAAGTATGTTAATTTGGCCAAGGAAATAACTAAAAGTGCAGATATATTAATACATTTAGGTGATAACATTGAGGATGTTGAAGTGTTAGAACGAGGATTTAATGGTAAAGTATATGCTGTAGCTGGAAATTGTGATTATTCTTCTAAATATCCTAAAGAAGGTGTAATAGAGGTATATGGTAAAAAAATATTTTTTACTCATGGAGATTTATATGGAGTAAAAAGGACTATAAATAATATCTATTATAAGGGGAAGGAATTAGGAGTAGATATTGTATTGTTTGGGCATACACATGAGCAGATGATAGAAAAAGATGAGGAATTAATTCTAATGAATCCAGGAAGTATATCTTTACCAAGATTTAAAGGAAGGTATGTTGGATTTATAGAAATAGATGAAGATGGCAATATCGATACATATTTAAAAGAAGTCAATGAGTAGAATATAAGCAATCCTTTGTTGCTATTAAAAGAAATAATTGTGAAATAATTTTAAAAAGGTATTGACGAATTACATTTCATATTGTAGAATAATCATTGTCGCTGAGAGATAAGCGATAAGCAAATGACGAGGTTTAAAGACTTCGGGGTGTGGCGCAGATGGGAGCGCGCGTGGTTTGGGACCATGAGGTCGCAGGTTCAATCCCTGTCACCCCGACCAATAAAGTTAATTATTTTATATGCGCGGGTATCGTATATCGGTAATACTCCAGCCTTCCAAGCTGAAAAGGTGGGTTCGACTCCCACTACCCGCTCCATTAAAAATAAATGCTTAAAAAGTCTTGACAAAGCTTGAAGGACAGGTTACAATAAATAACGTTCTGAAGCACAAGCTTGACAGGATAAAGAAAAGAGTATATAATAATATACGTCTGAAAAATAAAACACTTTAACAAAGGTGAATATGCGTTTTTAGCTCAGCTGGATAGAGCAACGCCCTTCTAAGGCGTGGGCCAGGGGTTCGAATCCCTTAAAACGCACCATTTTAATCGGGGTGTGGCGCAGATGGGAGCGCGCGTGGTTTGGGACCATGAGGTCGCAGGTTCAATCCCTGTCACCCCGACCATTTAAATTAATTATATAAAATATGCGGGTATCGTATATCGGTAATACTCCAGCCTTCCAAGCTGAAAAGGTGGGTTCGACTCCCACTACCCGCTCCATACAAACTTAAGGTTTGTAACATAATAATAAATATGCGTTTTTAGCTCAGCTGGATAGAGCAACGCCCTTCTAAGGCGTGGGCCGGGGGTTCGAATCCCTTAAAACGCACCATTATGGTGAACGTAGTTCAGTTGGTAGAGCGCCAGTTTGTGGCACTGGTTGTCGTGGGTTCGAGTCCCATCGTTCACCCCATACAGGGATATCGCCAAGCGGTAAGGCAATGGACTTTGACTCCATTATTCGTAGGTTCAAATCCTGCTATCCCTGCCACTTTGGTTCACTAGCTCAGTCGGTAGAGCACATGACTTTTAATCATGGTGTCCCGGGTTCGATTCCCGGGTGAGCCACCAAAATTTTTTTATATGCAGGTGTGGCGGAATTGGCAGACGCACTAGACTTAGGATCTAGCGCCTAACGGTGTAAGAGTTCGACTCTCTTCATCTGCACCAAATGAGCGGAAATGACTCAACGGTAGAGTGCCACCTTGCCAAGGTGGAGGCTGCGGGTTCGAATCCCGTTTTCCGCTCCATCAAGTATAATATATGTGCGGGTATCGTATATCGGTAATACTCCAGCCTTCCAAGCTGAAAAGGTGGGTTCGACTCCCACTACCCGCTCCACTTATATGTTTACGTTTTATATGCGTGATTAGCTCAGTTGGTAGAGCACCTGACTCTTAATCAGGGTGTCCAGGGTTCGAATCCCTGATGACGCACCATTAGTAAGCATATTTTGTATGATTACAAAAAAAAGTTTGAAACAAGCTTTGGAGTTTATTTCAAATACAGGGATATCGCCAAGCGGTAAGGCAATGGACTTTGACTCCATTATTCGTAGGTTCAAATCCTGCTATCCCTGCCATTTTGGTTCACTAGCTCAGTCGGTAGAGCACATGACTTTTAATCATGGTGTCCCGGGTTCGATTCCCGGGTGAGCCACCAAAATTTTTTTATATGCAGGTGTGGCGGAATTGGCAGACGCACTAGACTTAGGATCTAGCGCCTAACGGTGTAAGAGTTCGACTCTCTTCATCTGCACCAAATAAGCGGAAATGACTCAACGGTAGAGTGCCACCTTGCCAAGGTGGAGGCTGCGGGTTCGAATCCCGTTTTCCGCTCCATCAAGTATAATATGTTGCGCGGGTATCGTATATCGGTAATACTCCAGCCTTCCAAGCTGAAAAGGTGGGTTCGACTCCCACTACCCGCTCCATAAAAAAATAAACATGATAAAAAAATATATGCGGGTATCGTATATCGGTAATACTCCAGCCTTCCAAGCTGAAAAGGTGGGTTCGACTCCCACTACCCGCTCCAACAAAACAACTGTAAACAGTTGTTTTTATTTATATTTAAGCCAATATGCACTTGTAGTTCAGTTGGATAGAGCGTTGGACTTCGAATCCAGAAGTCGTGAGTTCGAATCTCACCAAGTGCACCATAAAACTAGTAATACCAACACTTTAGAAAAACACTAAAGTGTTGGTATTTTGCTTTTACCACACTTTTAACACAGTTGATAGAACCAAGTATATCAATAATTAGAGTGTACTTAATATATACACTTGATATAAAAATAAAAAATTAATCTGCAATGAAACTTTATATAAGCATTATTTCGGCTATAATATAAATATCAAACAATGTGAAGTTTTATGTGGATAAGTATAAAAATAAAGACAAAGGTTGTGAATAAAATTATTTTTAATGTTAAAATAGAAATATAGATATTTAGATTTAATGGTAAGCAGTAAAGGATTAGGGGAAAATTGATTTAAGCATGGAAGTACTGATTTATTTAATAGTTTACTATTAAAAGAAAAGATAGAACGAATAGCAGGCGAAGAATTAATGAGCGTTATTGTTATAATATGGTAAAGGTTTTGAGAGACTTTTATAATTAAAGATACTTGAAACAGAAAGGAGAGGGTAAGAATGCAAAATATAGATTATAAAAAATTTCTGCAAGTACTACAAGAAACTAAAGGAATTCATAATTCATTAAATGAAATACTAAAATATGATTTTATATATCATTCAAATAAAATAGAAGGAAGTACGTTTACAACAGAAGCTCTGCAACTTTTATTTGAAAAGAATATAGTTAAGGGAACTCATAAACTAGACGATGTTCAAGAAACAGTAAATTCATTTTATACATTTGATATGGTAATTGATACTTTAGATAAAAAGCTGACTTTAGACATGATAAAAGAATGGCATGGTAGTCTAATGTATAGGACTAGTTTATATGATATGGGACTTGCTGGAATATTTAAAAAATATCAAAATAAAATACTTGGAGCTGATTTTGAAACAGCAAGTCCTTTAGAAGTTGAAGATAAATTAAATATTTTAATCAATAATTTTAATTCACTGGAAAAAGTAACAATTGAGGACATAGCAAGATTTCATTTAGAATTTGAAGTTATTCATCCATTTCAAGATGGCAATGGTAGAATAGGACGATTCATATATTTAAAGCAGTTATTAGATAATAGATTAGAACTAAAGTATATGAATGGTGAATCAGCTGACAAATATAAGAGCGCATTAGGTGTGGCTTCTAAAGATGATATAAAATCATTAGTTCAGTATATAGAAGATCAAAAAGATTTTATAGTAGAAAATAAAAATATGTTTTAATAATTGGTGCTATGCAGAAAAATAAAATGTAATTATAAAGGTGGCGAATAACCGGCGAATATGGAGCGAAGAATTAATCAGGTGATTATTTTATAATATTGTAAAGCTTTCAGGAGATTTTTATTAATGAAGAGATTTTGCAGACATTGTCTGCAAAATTGTCATAGCATAGTTTTATAAATTCATTCTATAAAATTATAGAAATCAATAAAAAAATCTGTAGAAAATTTTATTTTAAAGAAATTGGAGTAAATAAGATTTTCAAAGAATCTTACGTTAGAATTTAATATTGATAATATTAATATTAAAATATCAAACCCGAGTCCTATATTTAAACTTATATTTAAAAGATTTATTAATTGGGGATGGGAGTATTTTATGAATAAGGCAATTATTATTGGTGCAAGTAGCGGTATTGGAAGAGAATTAGCAAAAATTTTTTCAAAAGAGAAATATGATCTTGGATTAGTTGCAAGAAGAAGTAACTTGTTATTTGAACTTCAAAAAGAACTACCTACAAAGTCATATGTTAAAAGTATTGATATTTCAAAACAAGACGAGGCAATGATACAATTAACTGAATTGATTAGTGAAATGGATGGCGTAGATTTAATTATAATAACTTCAGGTATTGGAGATTTAAATGAAGAATTAAATTGGAATAAAGAAAAAGAAGTAATTGATGTTAATGTATCTGGAGTGACATCAATGATAAATATTTCATTAAAACATTTCATGAAAAAAAACTCTGGCCAATTAGTGGTAATATCATCTGTTGGAGGTCTAAGAGGAAGTAGAGGAGCACCTTCATATAATGCCTCTAAAGCATTTCTTTCTAATTATCTAGAAGGAATTAGATGTAAAGTTAGAAAAAGTAACTCTAATATAACAATAACAGATATTAGACCTGGATTAATAGATACAGATATGGCTAAAGGAGAAGGATTATTTTGGGTTCAACCGCTTGAGAAAGTATCATATCAAATATATGATAAAATCAAACAAAAAAAGAAAATAGCATATATAACTAAAAGGTGGGGAATTGTTGCATTTATTTTAAAGCATATGCCTGATAGACTTTATTATAAATTATAAAATTAAATAACAGATTGTAAAATGGAATGGGGTTACACACAAGACGGATTTCAAAGAATGATAAAAGCATTAAGAATTTATATAAGATGTGATTTGGGAATAGTAAACCTAGGGAATGGAATGAGTATATTCTATCTATGTAAACATAAATAATAACTTTATATTATCAACTATATAAATTAAATGTAATATTTTTTATATCCCCCCTATTTAAGGGGATTTTTTATTTAGGGGAATTATACCACACAGCCTCCATTTAGACACACAATTTTCCATAAATTAAATTCTAAGAATACATAACCACAAATAAGTTATAGTATGATACATAATACATAAATTCATAATAATAGGGACAATATATAGATTTATTTTTACTTAAGTTTATATACTATCCCTTTATTTTATATTATTTATAATTTGATTTCGACTTATCAAGTTTAAGTTGTTCTTCACCCCATATATATAATTCCTTAAATGTGGGAAGCAAGGCTTTACCTCTTTCTGTCAAAGAATATTCAACCCTAGGAGGAATGGTTTCATATTGAGTTCTAACAATTAGCTTATGTTCTTCTAATTCTTTTAAGGACTTTGTAAGCATCATATTAGTAATACCTTTAATTTTTCGTTTTAATTCATTATATCTAGTAAAATCTTTGCTAGATAAACACCACAAGATAGGTAGTTTCCATTTTTGACCTAAAATATCAAGTGCATATATAACAGGACATTTTCTTTCATATATATTATCAGCAGGGAATTCTTTATCATAATTCATATAATCACCCATAAACACAACTCCTTCAAAGTCAATAGTATACTTTTTATACTAAAACAGAAAAAACTGCATACTTGTATATCTGTGTTCTTATGTTACATTAATTATAACAAAGAAATTAATAATAAAGAACTATAAAGAAAAATATATAGAAAGAGGAGTGCTAATATGAAAGTTTATGGTATTAACGGAAGTCCAAGAAAAAATAAAAATACAGCCACATTACTTCAAAAAGCTTTAGATGGAGTAAAAGAATCTGCAAAAGATAAGGAAATTGAAATTGAAATAATTAATTTATATGATTTAAACTATACTGGGTGCAAAAGTTGCTTTGCATGCAAAAGACTTGGAAGTAAAAGTTATGGAAAATGCGCAGTAAAAGACGATCTTCAAGAAGTTTTAGAAAAGGTATCTCAAGCTGATGGGCTTATTTTTAGTTCTCCAGTATATTTTAGTAATGTAACAGGTCAATTACTATCATTTTTAGAAAGACTATTATTCCCCTACCTTGTGTATGATAATAATGGTACGTCACTGGCGCCAAAGAGGATGCCAACAGCATTCATTTATACAATGAATGTTAAAGAAGAATTAATGAAGCAAATTGGTTATTTAAAAACTTTCGAGCGCATGGAATTTAATATTGGACATATATTCACAAAACCATTAGTTATGTATTCAAATAATACTTATCAATTTGATGATTACTCAAAATATAAAGTTGAATCTTTCTCAGAAGAAGAAAAAGCAGAATATAGAAAAATTCAATTCCCATTAGATTGTCAAAAAGCATTTGAAATAGGCGTGAATTTAATAAAGAACTAGAAATAAAGTGGTATATTAACGATGAAATTCTCTTACAATTGATCATAAAAATTTTTAGGGAGCTCTAACAAATAATGTAGAATAGTAAATTCAAAAACACATCATTCATTTAGAATAATGTGCTTTTTTAATAAAATTATTTTTAAGTTTTAAGAAAGGAGGGGGGATCATTTGGCAATGCTAAGTAAAAGCGTTGTGATTATTCAGTATAAAATAATAAACGATTATACGATGTTAGAAAGTAACAGTATAGTGGATGACCAAGTGTTAGTTTATTATGAATTATAAAAATCAGAATTATTGAAATTAAAAATATTCCTATCTCTTTTGTACCAATCATAATATTTATAACAAATATCTTTGAAAAGTTTTTCTACCAAAGTTTTTCTGTTTGAATTTTGAATTTTCCAGTCATTATCGCTATTAATAACTTTGCAAGAAATATTCCATGAAATTTCCGATAAAATCCAATATAAGGCTTCATCTATATCTTTTGTTCTATATTCTATAATTATCTTTCCACGTTCATTTACTCGCAATATATATTCATTTTCGACCACTAAGTATGGATTCATGTCGCAATGCATTGTGCTGTAAATCGTATTACTTACAATTTTTGTATGCTAATCTAAATCAAATATTTTTGTCATTCTTAATAATGATATTACTTCAGTGTATATTTCATCAATATTATATATTTTCATATTTTACCTTCTCCTAGATTTACTAACTTAAAATAGCATTAATATAAAAATTATATATAAATTATAACATGTCTTTACACGATAATATTGATTAACTATTAAAAGATGTTAGTTTTTAATAATTTTTGTTTCTAAAAAAATCAATAATTAAAATTAAGAACTTTTGAGGCTTAAGTTCTAGGGGGATTCCAGAATATTAAAATCATATAGCAGTAATGGTCTGATAATATAACAATATTTTTTGGTAATTTGAATTCACTTTCAAAAAAGGTTGTAGTTTACAATAATAGTATAATTTATTGAAAGGGTGAATTTTATGCACAAAAGTAGAGAAATGGAAGGTGTAACTTTAGAAGGAAAGGAGATTTTTACCGATAAATTTATTAAAATTACTTTAGTAGTAATGGCAGGTTTGCTTATAGTGGGGACTATATTTGATAAAAGTTTAGCTTTTTTAGCATCTAATACTAATTCCTACTGGGCAGCGTTTTTACAAGATGCTGGTGCAATACCAAATGTAATTATACCTGTTTTAGCTGGTGAAATTATTTATCAAAAAAGTAAACGTTTAGAGACAAATGCAGTCATTAAAGTTATTTGTTGTACTTTTGCTTTTCTTTTTCCTCTTACACGTTTTTGGGATTATTTTATTGAAATGTTAGGTCAAGTTGGACAAGCTATTATGAATTATCAAGCAGGTGCAGCTGTAGGTATATCTAATAAGTATAAATTTGTAGTAGATAATAGTTTAAATGGCATTATGTTCGTAATTGGCTATATTGTTTTATATGCTATATTTCATTTATTAATTCAAAAATTTTGGTTAAACAAACTTGAGGATCTTCAAGTCAACCGTTTAGTATTCATAGGAATAGCGGGTGTATTTATTGATACTGCAACTGCAGAAATTGTTAATCAAATTAAAGATTATATTAGTCGTCCAAGACCACTTTTAATTACATCTGGAAAAGAAGCATTTGAAAGTTGGTTTAATATTAATGGTATGCTTGGTAAAGGGGACTATACATCATTTCCTTCAGGTCATACACGTTGTTTTGTTATGTCATTCTTCTTACCATTGTTTGTTAATCCAGCTAACTTCAATTTGAAGAAGAAGATTATGATTTTTGCAATTATTTATTCTGTAATAGGTGGATTTTCAAGACTAGTGATGGAAAAACATTTCTTGACTGATGTAACAATGGCAGGATTAATTGCTGTAATAGGAATTTTCTGTGTGGTTAAATTATGTAATTTAGAAAAAGAGAAATTTTTATAAAAAATAAAAAAGTAATTTAAATTCATTATTATACTTAATTTCAATTGTGAGTGTTTTAGCTGTAATATTTATAATAGCAGTATTGGTAATTTTATTAAGAAGATTTTTTTATGGGCAATTAAAGGTTTCTTTAATTGCAGAAGAAGTTAGACAGTTAGAGGAACAATCAGCATTAGCAACACAAGAAATTTCAAAGGTGCATCAGCCCATTTAGATGAACTTTCTTTATCGTTATCAAGTGAAATTTCTAAATTTAAAGTGAATTAAAAGCAATTTTGATTTAGCTTACTGAGTAGAACGTGTTTCATTCCTACTCAGTAAGCTTTTATTAATCCAGTTTCTGAAAGATATGTTGGACATTTTTTGTGATAATAGTATTAAATATATTGATAATTATAAATACAGACTTTATATTAATATTCATCATAGTTAATGTGTTTATATTTCTAAAAAACTTGTAAAAATTACTAGTATAAAATAATATTATAATTAAATGATGCATGTTTTCCCAAAACTATATAGATTCAAGCGATACTTAGGAGGAGGAATGATGAAAAGCAAGACTCATAAATATGAAACAAGGCAATATATGCTATCAACTGATTATGAAATTTATCATTATCAAAATGATGATATTAGGAGTGTAACTATTCATCATCATGATTTTTATGAATTTTACTTTTTTATTTCAGGGGATGTAACATATTTGATAGAAGGTAAATCTTATTATTTAGAACCTGGAAATATTGTTTTAGTTAACTCAAAAGAACTCCATCAAGCTATTATAAATTCAGAAGAAGGGATTTATGAAAGAGTTGTTCTTTGGATAAGCAGAGATTTTTTAAAGAGACTTTCAAGTGAGGAAATGGATCTATCACTTTGTTTTGAAAGTAATAAGAAAAAGAATGTGCTAAGTACTGATTTTGAACAAAAGAAAAATATTAGATTTATTCTAAATAAACTAGTCAGCCTAGAAAATTATAAAGGAGCTGGCTATGAATTGCTTTATAAAGCCTATATGACAGAACTTATGGTACATATTAATAATTTGGCACTTAATGAGAATACTGAATTAAGTGTGGAAATAAAAAAGAGTAATCTTATAGATGGAATAATTGAATATATTAATAATCATGTTGAAGAGGAAATTACCATTGATGAAATAAGTGAAAAATTTTATCTCAGTAAATTCCACCTTTCAAGAGAATTTAAAAAGTATACAGGAACTACAATTCATAGATATATTGTTCAAAAAAAACTGATACATTCAAAAGAATTTATACTTAAAGAAATGCCAATCACAGATGTTTATAAACAGTGTGGTTTTGGCGATTATTCTAATTTTTTTAGAGCATTTAAGAATGAGTATGGAATTACACCAAAACAATTTTATGAAGCTATGATAAAAAGTAATATATAAATAGTATGGTAATATGAGTTATTCGGAGGGATCTTATGAAGAATGAGAAAATACAACAATGTATTAATGCAATAGCTAAATTTCTAGCTGTTAGAGATATTAGCAGTTTGAACTCAGAGGAATTGGAAAAAGCATTTGGTCTTAAGAAGGTAGACGTGTTGGTGCTGTTAGGAAATTCTATACTATATACTATAAAATGTGCTGTGGAAGCGTATAACAAAAATTTATGCAAGAAAATTCTTATTAATGGTGGAATAGGACACTCTACGTCCTTATTGATGGAAGAAATAAAAAAGAATGGTGAATTAAACTTTGTAGAAGTTAAGGATAGAGCAGAGGCAGATGTATTTTTTGATATTATGACTAAGCATTATAATATTCCAAGTGAAGATATTATAATTGAAAATAAATCCACTAATTGTGGAGATAATGCGTGTAAAGCAATAGAGATATTAAACAAATTAGGGATTTTATATGAATCGCTTATGTTAATACAAGATCCTGCCATGCAGCTTAGAACTTATGCATCGTTTTCAAAATACGTAGATAATAATAAAATAAAACTCATAAATTATGCACCATTTATTCCTGCTCTAGATGATAATTTGAGGCTTGCTAATAAAGGGATAGATGGGATTTGGACAGAAGAAAGATTTATAGAACTTATAATGGGAGAAATACCAAGGTTAAGAGATGATATTAATGGGTATGGTCCGCGTGGAAAGCAATTTATTGTTCACATAGATGTTCCAAGAGAAATAGAGGAATGTCATAATAATTTGAAAACAATATTTAATGACGAAAACTTATATGGAAGATAAAACTTTAAAGCAAGGGCATACGCTAGCTGATTTAGATGTAAATACTAATTGTATGGTATAATATAGATAATATATTAATTGAGAGGTAAATATGGAAGTTTTTATTTATAAAACCTATAATGAATGGTTTGAGGATAAACCTACAGAGGTTCTTGAGGGTGAAGTTAGCTCTTTATACAATGGAGTACTAGCTATTGATACTATTATTGATTACAAGAATTATAGACAGAGAATTTCTTTGAAAAATAATTTTGCAATAATTTATAAGCTTTCTTATGGATTTTTATCTTATGCAAGAGAGATTAACGTATATTCTAATATTAATTCTTGGCAAAATTCTTCACCTGAAATTTCTTTTAAGGGAGAAGTTTATGAAAGTGAATGTGGTGACAGCCATTTTGTATTTATAACAGATGATGGTTATAAGCAATCTATATCCTTAGATGGAATTTATGCTGTTACCTATGAAAGGTAGGCAAATTCATGAGGCTTGTAGATATTGACTTAATTGATATATATAGAAAATGGAAAAAAGGATTAGGACCTTTTCAATGCTATTTTAGAAGTAGTTCTTTTGTTTCTTTACAAACTTATGAGGATTTTCTATTAAATGACGAAAATAATATTGAGTTTAATAAAGAGCTGTTACAAGGAATATTAGAGAGTTCTAAAGAAAGAACTTTTATAATAGTTGATCTACCACTTAAGGAAATTTTGGATTTAGCTTTGATACTAAATAACGATTATAATATAAAACCCCTTTTAAATATTAATCTTCTATTTCATTCTTTTGGGATAGTTGGTGACAAGAAGGATATTAGCAAATTAATAATTAATGGATTAAAATTGAAAGATATAAATTCTAAGAAGATTGTTATGTTGATACCTTTTAACAGATATGAGGATGGGTTAGAAAACAGTTATTTGAAGGATCACTTAAATAATCAGTATGGTATAGGAGAAGATGATCTTCCAAGTTTGGAAATACTCAAGGAATTTAAATATAGTAAGCTTATTATTTTTACTAAGGACAAAATTAAGAAAGACTTAGAAGAGTATATAAATTTTATTAATAAGCATATAACAGTAGAAATCATAAAGGTGAGGGAATAATGAAAGATTTTAAGCAACTAGTAAAGGAGAATAAAAAAAGAGCGTTATCTATAGCAGTAGCGACAGCATTTTCTATTAGTAGTCCACTTGGATTAGGAGGCTGCTATACGCCTAAAACAGATAAGGAAAAAGAAGAAGAGCAGAATAATGGTGCTGGTGGAGGATATTCTGGCGGAGGATATTATGGAGGATGGCATGGTTTTAGTGGCTGGTCATCAGGGAGTTCGTCAAGCAGCGGTTCATCTATTGAAAATGGTTCTTCAAATGGTGGAAAGAGTGGAATAACAGGATCATCTGGAGGTAAATCTTCAGGATATTCTGGATCTGTAGGTGGAAGTTCATCTAGTTAGAACAATACATATTTAATAAATTTCAAAGTGATAAATTTATTATGGGGATGGGGTGAAGCATGGAAAAGCAATTGGCTTATACTGAAGAAGTATTATTTAACAACTATATGGTAAGTTCTTTAGGAGAAGAGTATGTGCATTCACAAATACCATTCTATTTTGATAAAATTACATATAGCAATATGGTAGATTATAGTGAAGAAATAAATAGAATTTCATTAAATATATTAAATAATATTACAGGGATACACAAATGTGCATTAAATTACTTTGATGATTTTCCACTTAAGGATAAAATATTTAATTTAAAGTGTCCAATAGCGCCAATGTTTTGGGCAAGATATGATACTTTTAATGATATTAATAATAATATTTTTTTTGCTGAATTTAATTACGACAAGCCTTGCGGACAAAAAGAGATGGACTTGGCTGGGAAAAGTGATTTTAGAGGAAATTTAAATAAAGATTTCTTGATGAATTTTATAAGCCAGCTTATGGAGATTTGTAACAAGTATGAAAACAGTGAAGAGATAATTAATGTGGGATTTTTGATGGATCCGTGCCATTATGAAGAGTTGCATCATGGTTACTATTTTAAACATATTTTAAAAAATACTAACATAAATATTGTTTTGGTTGGGCCAAATAATTTGTCTGTAAAAGAGGGGCAAGTATATGCGTATTCAGAAGTAAAACTACCAATAATTTTAAGGTTATTTCCTACTGAATTTTTTCATGAAATTACTAATATAAATGAAATTTTAAATTGCGTTGATAAAGGGAAGTTATTATTAATTAATGATCCTAGAATTGTAGCAATACAGGCAAAAGGATTTCTTGCTTATCTATGGGAATTAGTTAAAAAAGATTCGCAGCTATTGTCGAGCAGGGATAAGGAGATTATTAGTAAATGCATTCCTTATACAGAACTGTTTAAATGGAATCAGGTAGAGGAAGTAATAACAAATAAGGATAAGTACGTGATTAAAGCTTCATTAGGCAGATATAGTCAAGAAGTGTATATTGGAAAGATTTATTCAGAAGATAAATGGAAAGATAAAGTTATGTATGTACTTGAAAATAAAAAAATACATGTAAAGCAAGATCTTATTGAAATAAAAGAAGAATATACTTATGTTCCAGGACCCTATAATATGAATATACCTACTTTAGCTTTTGGGAATTTTGGAGTTTATTTAATAAGAGATAAAGTTCAAGGTTTCTTAGTTAGGTGGAGTAAGAGTTTTTTAACTAATGACAATTATACCTGGATGTGCCCTTTGGGAGTTGAAGAGTTTCCAATCTCAATAGAGAAATATGAATCTAAAAATAGAAAGGAAATTTGGGAGGATGTAGTAGATGAAATTACTTTTAAATATGATTTTACAGGGGCATATACAAATAATTATGAGTACATTTCATTGAATTCACTTATTATTGATAAAGATATTTATGAAGAAATGTATTTAGTGAGTAATAAGTTTTGCAGCCTATTAAAAAAGCTTTATCCTTATATTCAAAAAAACATGGAGCTATTTGGTCCAATATTAGGAATACCAGATGCGCTTTATAGGTTGGTATCTAAATCTTATACTTCTGCATTGTGTGCATTAGGGAGAATTGATTTTGCTATTGATAATAATGGTGAGTTACATATTTTGGAGTTCAATTCGGAAACTCCTGCTGGCTTAGTGGAATCAGTTGGAGGGAGTGTTATAATTAAGCAAAGGCTTAAGCTTGAATATAAAAATCCCAATAAGGATCTTAAGCGTTATATGATAAATACTTTCTCTAATATATTAAATGAATTAAAAAAGAAAAAAGAAATAAAAAATATTGGAGTTGTAACTTCCTGGTATTATGAAGATATTTATACAAGTAAATTGATAGCTGAAATTTTAAGAGAATTAGATGGTTATGAAGTTATTTTTGGCAATATATATGATTTGGAGGTTATAGGTGATAAGCTATACCTTTATGGAAGAGAACTCGATGCGATTTATAGGCACTATCCATTAGATTGGTTTTATTATGAAGAAGAAATGAAAAAACTAATTGAAATTTTAAATAGCGGAGACTATTTGATAAATCCCGGGCATACTTTGATAATTCAGTCTAAAGCATTTTTTGCTGTGATTCATGAACTCGTGGGAAAAGGATTTTTTACTGAAGAAGATGAAAAGTTCATTGAAAAATATATACCATATACTTGTTTGGAAAGGGATTATAAGCTTTCTTCTGATTATGTTGTTAAGCCATACCTTTCAAGAGAAGGAGAAGGTGTTTGTTTAAGTTGTAACAAAAGAGATGTAGAAATTGAGGATGTTATTTATCAAAATAGAGTTAATATAAGGCCGTTAGAGAATAAGATTTATTCAACAATAGGTGAAGATAATAACTATCAATATCCTGTGATTGGAGTATACGTAACAGATGATGAACCATCTGGAGTATTCACAAGAATGGGGGATTTTGTAACTAATAAAAATGCCATATATATACCTACATATATTAAATAAAATTATCACTAACTATGAAAAAGGAGGAGAAGTTTATGAATAATGTATTGAATAATATTGTATTAAGCATCATATTTGGATTAATCGGCATTTTACTTTTAGTTTTTGGTTATTGGTTTTTTGATAAGGTCTTAACCAAAGTTGATTTTAATCATGAACTAAGAGAAAAAAATATTGCAGTGGCTATTGTTATAGCTGGATTTATGATTTCAATTGGAATTATAATTGCTGCAGTAGTATTTTAAATGATATTTTCCAGTAAAACTACCTTATGATATTAAAAATATCATAAGGTAGTTTTTTTATTTTTAAATCATGCATTATTTATATAAATAAATTAAATAATAACCTTAGAATGTATTTTGGATATTACTAATTTTTAATTAAAAATACGTAGCATTTAGAGGAGGCAGAATATGGAAAGAAGAGCACTAAAGAAAATCTTAACAATATTAATGGCATTTATTATGAGTATATTACTGCCTTTAAGCGATATTGCGTATGCATATAACTTGAATTTAAACTTAACAAGTGTACAAAATGATAGAAAAGTTGAAATAATTAGAGATACAAGAGTACAGGATGATTTTTATAATGCAGTAAATAAAGAATGGTTAGCTAATACAGTACTCGAAGAAGGATGCATTTCTTATGGAACATTTGAAGAAGTTTGTGGAAAAGTAAATCAAGATATTCTTAACATAATATTAGAAATTCAAAGAAATAAGGATAAGTATGAGAAAAATAGCGATGAAATTAAAGTTATAAATTTGTTTAATAATTATTTGAATATAAATAAAAGAAATGAATTAGGAATAAAACCTCTAGAAAAATATATTAATAAAATTGATGAAATAAAAGATATAGAGGCATTGAAGTGTATTTTAGGAGATAATGAATTTTCATATTTTCAGCCATTAATTAATTTAAGTGTTGGCCCAGATTATAAGGATAGCAGTAAAAACGTATTGTATATATCTAATAGTAATCTTGGGTTAGGAAATTCACTCTATTATAAAGATACCAGCAGAAAAAGCAATGAAGTAAAACAAGTTTATGTGGATTATGTGATTAAATTGCATAATTTATGTGGAGAAAATTTAATTGAAGCTAAAAAACATGCAGATATCTTTTATGAAATTGAAAAAGGGCTTGCACAAAAGATACCATCATACGAAGAAGAAGCTAGAGACGAAAATAGAATAGAAAAATCATATAATGTATATACTCTTAAAAAATTGGAAAAGTTGATGCCTAATATTAATTTTTCACAATTGTTATCTCAATTAAGTATAAATAAACCTGACAAGATAATAGTTGAAAATCCAGAGCAGCTAAAATTAGTAAATGCACTTTTTACACAAGAAAATCTAGAAAATATGAAAAGTTATTTAAAGACTAATATATTGTTAAGTACAGACAATTTTTTAACTTCTGCACACAGAGAGGCAAGTAATAAATTAAGACAAATATTTTATGGTGCTGAGATTACAGATTTAAATGAGTTTTATGGTGTTAAGTTTGTAAATAATCAATTAAATGAAATTATTAGTAAGCTATATGTAAATAGATATTTTGATAAAGAATCTAAAGTTAATGTAGAAAATATGGCAAGAGAAATAATAAAGAATTTTGAAAATAGATTACAAAATAATTCATGGATGAGCAAAAGAACAAAAGAAAAGGCAATAAAGAAATTAGAAAATATAAACGTTAAGATAGGATATCCAGATAAGTGGAATGATTATAGTAATATACAAATAAATTCTTATGACGATGGAGGAACCTTAGTTGAAAATATATTAAATGTTTATGTTGAACAAAGTAAACAACAATTTTCTAAATTAAATCAGCCCGTCAATAAAAATGAATGGCATATGGGTGCGTGTACAGTGAATGCATATTATAATGCTTTAAATAATGAAATAGTATTCCCAGCAGGAATATTACAAGCTCCATTTTACGATAAGAATGCAAATAAAGAAAAAAACCTTGGTGGTATTGGTGCTGTTATTGGTCATGAACTTACTCATGCTTTTGATAATACAGGATCACAATTCGATGATACAGGCAGGTTGAAAAAATGGTGGAGTGAGAAAGATTATAAAGAATTTACTAATAGAAGTAAAAAAGTTGTGGAGTATTATTCAAATATAAAAATCTGTGATGAAAAATGTGTAAATGGATTTTTAACTGTTGGTGAAAATATAAGCGATTTAGGAGG